>NZ_JBISDI010000015.1:0-77500 GCF_051162045.1 Anaerozeibacter quisquiliarum | reverse complement strand
TCCAGCAGGCGGTAGCCTTGCTTTTCGGGTTTCCCCTTGTTTTTCTTGTCCTTCTTGGAAAGCGCGGCCTCCGCCGTTATTTCCTCCGTTTGGGCGGGAGTTTTCCTCTTGGCCCGTGCGGGGACGGATTGAATGGGCAACGCCAGCAGGACGCCCAGAAGCAGCGCCAGCAGGCGGAACGGGAAGGTGCTTTTCATGACGATTGACTCTCCTTTACTACGTTGCTGATGATCTCTCCATCCTTAAGGGTCACGATGCGGTCGGCGTATTCGGTCAATTCCGGATCGTGGGTGACGAGGATGATGGTTTCCCCATAGCGGTGAGCGAAGGAACGAATCATCCCGATGATCTCGATGGTGGTTTTGGTGTCTAGGTTGCCGGTGGGTTCGTCGGCGAAGACTACGGACGGATGGGCGATGAACGCCCGGGCGATGCCCACCCGCTGCTGCTGGCCGCCGGACATCTGCCCGGGGTAATGGGAAAGCCTGTGCGCCAGACCCACTCGCTTAAGCATCCGCATCGCGGCCTGTTCCCGGTTTTCCCGGGGCACACCGTGAAACAGGAGCGGCATGGCCACGTTTTCCGTAGCCGTGAGCGCGGGCAGCAGATTGTAGGACTGAAAGACAAACCCCAGATGCTCCTGGCGGAAAGCGGCCAATTCCTCCTCCTGCAATTGGGAGATGGGAACGCCGCCAATCCATACGCCGCCGCGGGTGGGCTTTTCCATCCCCGCCAGTTGGTTGAGCAGCGTGGATTTCCCGGAGCCGGAGGTGCCCAGGATCAGGCAGATTTCCCCTTTCATGATTTCCAGGTTGATTTTCTTCAGCGCCACCACCTGCTCGTCGCCCAGGGAATAGACCTTGCGCAGATCCCGGACCACCACCAGCGGCTTTTTTTGCGCGCTTTCCATGGGACGACCTCCCTTCCAATGCTTCGATTGTAGCGGACCGGGAGGCGGGATTCACCGTAAAAGGGCCGCAAAGATGCCAAAAAAGTGTCAAAAACTGCCGGCTGCGCGAAGCGCAATTCGGCGATCAACGCGCTGGCGCGAATCTCAGCGGTGCCGCCGGGGGGCTATGCCAAAACAGGGGACAAAGGGATCAGGAAGGTCATTGAGCGCATCAACCGGGAGATTCGGCGGCGTACTCGGGTGGTCGGCGCCTTCCCGGACGAGAATTCAGCGCTGATGCTCGTCTGCGCCCGTCTTCGTCACGTGGTAAGCACCGCTTGGGGTACGAAGCGCTACATGAGTGTGAAACACCTGGACGTCGCCGAATCCCCAGAGTCGGATTCCGTCGCCGGTTAGCTACCGGCTACCAAACGGCAAATCCTTTTTGCGAAGGACCCTTGACAGTACCCACATCGCCGAGCACATGCGCCGGCTTTACGATCAGTTCGCTCGGTCCGCTGGCCATGGTCTGCCTCCTTCGCATGAAAAGGCGACATCCGCCGCCATAAAAAAGGCGTCAGCCGGTTGGCTGACGCCTTGGGTGTGATTGCGCCGACACCCCTGAGCAAGGGTGGCTTGCGCGAGTTCATCCTACTCGTCCAAATCCAAGGGATCGGAGCACCAGCACTTTTCATACTTCATTTTATGCCGCCTCCCCAATCGCTCTGATTCTACGAACATGGTTGTAAAATCGGACGATCCCATCAGTACAAACTGTCCCCAAAACAAACAACGCGAAGCAGCCCCAAAACCCCATAGGCTGATACTTGTTCAGCCCAAGCGTCAAAAAGAAGAAAATCTGGTGTACAACATAGTATTTGGAAATGTGCTTGCTGATGTACATAAGCTGCCGATCTACAAAGCCACTTATTTGCCCTTGGGCAAAAAACAGGGCTCCCGCAAGCAATATGACGCAAGCGGTGTTTGCGATTGTCCGCATGAAATCAGGCCGGGTATAGGTCAAGCCGATGTAGTCATACAAAGCGTCAAAGCCCTTGTGTTTCAGAAACACCCAGATCGAAAAAATGGCAAGAACCACAATTGAAAGGCAACAAACAATCGCGTAAAATCTTTTCTTGTCGGTCACTTTTCTCAATATGTCGCCAAACACAAGCCCGAAAAATGCATAGGGCAAGAAATTCAGAATGCTGAAAGACGCATATGGTGTGCCGCCGAATATGGCCCCAAGAATATAGTCGAATACCACATTTCCCACACTTAGCCCGACCCAGCTTGGAGAGAACAAATTGATCAAAAGACCAAGAACGACGTACAGCCAAACCGGCATGTTTATTTTCCGTAGAAGCGCCAAGATTAGGTATATGCCACCCGCTAAAAAGAAGATGTTGATGTAAAAGAGAAGCAGTTTGGCCATAGAGACTACTGCCTCTTTCGAACTCGACATCTCCGTGAAGAATTGCAAAATGCAATATGGAAGAACCAGTGCCGCAACACAAGCGATATTGGCCAGATACTGATAGCCTATCAGCCTCAAGCCGGAAATAACCATGTCCCTGATTCCCGCACGGCTGTACTTCGTTCCAAGCCCCATCACAAAAATAAAAATGGACGCGCCCGTCATGGTACAAATCATATAAATCAGCTTGTACGCATATGCTTCTTTGCCCATTCCCTTGCCAAAAACCTGAAAGGCATGAATGAATAGAATGGCAAACATGAACAGCCCTTTGCTGTAATCAAATTCTATTTGGCGTCCAGTATTCACATCATTCTTCGCGGTGATTGCGCGAAAAAAGCCATTCATAGCAAAGCCCTCATGCATAAAGCCCATTTGTTTGTCTCCTTAATGCCATACAAGGGAGACTACATAACGCATTGCCGGTACTGACAACTTCAAAATAGTTCTCCTTGCCGTATGATAACCGCATCATATTGGATTGTCAACCCAAAATCAGACAGAGATTATGAGGGAAAGGTTTTCTTGAACTCCGCCGGTGACAGGCAGCCCAGCGTGCCGTGCAGGCGGACGTTGTTGAACCAGTGCACGTAGTCAGCCAGTTCCAACTAAAGCTGATCGAGCGTGTCAAAGCGGCGGCAGGAGACGAACTCCGCCTTGATCCTCTTGAACGTCGATTCGGCCACCGCGTTGTCGTAGGGGCAGCCCTTCATGCTCAGGGAGCGGTTGATCTGGAAGCTCTCAAGCAATTCGTCGATCAGGGCGTTGCCGAATTCGCTGCCCCGGTCGGTATGGAACAAGCACAACTCGGTGGTCGAACGAGCAGCTGTGTTGGAACGCGATATGGAAACCGTATTCCGGCTAATCGACGATATGAAAGGAGAAAGAGCATGAACCAGAATCGATTTTTGAGCAAGGTGACCTTGGCGGCTATCGGTGCGCAGGTCGTGAGCCTGTTGATCCTGATGGGCGTGATCGACACCGGCGCGGGCAGCGCAATCAACGGCGTGATGTGCGTTGGGTGGGCGCATTTCTCCCCTAAGTGGGTGGGAAAGTGGGTGGAAAGAAAAAAGGAAAGCGCCGTAGAACCCTTATTCTACGGCACTCCTTGTGGTGGAGGCGAGGGGAGTCGAACCCCTGTCCGAAAACCCTGGAACCCAAGCATCTCCGAGCGCAGTCCGCGATTTGACATTCCCTCCGCCCAGCGCCCACGGACGGGCTCAGGGTTTCAGTAGCTTCATAAAATCCCACTTGCGGCAAAGCTTAGGCAAGCTGGTTCCCCGCCTTGATGACGCCGGATTGCTACGCCGCGGGAGGCTTAGGTCCGACGAGCAGCCTTAAGCGGCCGCTAGAACAAAGTTATCTTCGTTCGCAATTATTGTTTTTCCCCGTTTTATGGCGGTCAGGGGCCGCCGCTCGCTTCTCAAATCCCGCAGATCCCCGTCGAAACCAGTACGCCCCCATGATGGGTTTGCCGGTCGTGATCGCGTCCGTTCCTTGGACGCGCGGTCGGTCAGTAGCGTTCCTTCATACTGCGCATGCTGCGCTCCATGTCGCGCTCGGCGTCGCGCTTGGCCAGGTCGTCGCGCTTGTCGTAGAGCTTTTTGCCCTTGCAGATTGCAAGCTCCAGCTTGATCCTGCCGTCCTTGAAGTACAGCGACAGCGGAATCAGCGTCAGCCCCTTTTGCATCACCGCCTGGTCAAGCTTGCGTATCTCGGCCTTGTGCATCAAGAGCCGCTTGGGCCTAAGCGGGTTCACGTTGTAGATGTTGCCCTTTTCGTAGGGGCTGATGTGCATCCCCTCCGCAAACAGCTCGCCGCCGCGCACCTGCGCGAAGGAGTCCTTCAGGTTGACCTGACCGAGGCGAATCGATTTGACCTCGGTGCCGTGCAACTCCAGCCCGGCCTCGTAGGTCTCTTCCACGAAGTAGTCATGCCGCGCCTTCCGGTTCTGCGCAATCACCTTGACGCCCTTCTGCGGCATGAACGTCCCCCCGCTTCCGTCGATACAGATTTAGTATAGCACGAGACGGGCGATTTGTCTACCGTTTGTGGTTTGACAAAGCCGCTTCATAAACTTATAATCTATGAAGGATACGACAGCGCGGGAGGGGACGGCGTGAAGCGGGCGATGCTGGCGGCGTTGCTGACGCTGCTCATGATGACGGCCGGTTGCGCGGGCGGTGCGCCGGCGCCCGAGCCAAAAAATCAATCGGTGCTGCTGGGCTTTGCGCAGTTGGGCTCGGAGAGCGCCTGGCGGGTCGGCAACAGCGCCTCGATCAAGCAGGCCGCCGACGCGGCCGGCGTGCAGCTGATGTTCGAAAACGCCGAGCAGAAGCAGGAAAAGCAGATCAAGGCGCTGCGCTCGTTCATCGCCTATCAGGTGGACGTGATCGCATTCGCGCCGATCGTCGAGGACGGCTGGGACAATGTGCTGCTCGAGGCCAAGGCCGCGGGTATCCCGGTGCTGACCACCGACCGCATGATCGTGACCGAGCAGCAGGACCTGTACGCCGGCTTCGTCGGCTCGGACTTCTACCAGGAGGGCGTGCGGGCCGGGGAGTTCCTCATCAAGAAGACCGGGGGGCGCTCCTCGGTAAACATCGTCGAGATATCGGGTACGCTCGACTCCACGCCGATGCGCCAGCGCGCGCGCGGCTTCCGCGACGTGATTGCGGGCGATCCCCGCTTTCATATCGTGGACAGCCTGTCGGGCGATTTCTTGCGTTCGAAAGGCAAGGAGCGCATGGAGCAACTGCTCGATCGATACGAGAACATCGACGTGCTGTACTCCCACAACGACGGCATGACGCTGGGCGCGATCGAGGCGATCGAGGCGCGCGGGATAAGGCCTGGAACAGACATCGTAATCATCACCGTGGATGGCGAGCAGGCCGCGATCAACCTGTTGAAAGAGGGCAAAATCAACTGCGTGGTGGAGTGCACGCCGCTGATTGGGGACACCGTCATGCGCCTGGCCAAGCGGCTGGCCGCGGGGGAGACGATCCCGCGTATGACCTATTCCGATGAGCAGGTGTTTACCGAGTTTGACGGGAACCTCGACAGTCTGCCCGCGAGAGGGTACTAGCGTGGCCACCCGATTGGACCGGCTGCTGACGCGGCTCGGCGTGGGGGGCAGCATCGCCTCGCGCGTGCGGGTGTCGTTCGTGGTGCTGGGGGCGCTGCTGCTGATCCCGGCGGTGGTCAGCGTGATTATGATGACCCAGTACGCGCTGCGCTACCACGCGCTGATCAGCCAGGTGGAGCGCACGGCGGCGCTCAAGCCGCTCGTGGCCACCCGGATTCCCGAGGAGCTGTGGGAGGCGGTCGCGGGCAACCGGGCGTTCGCGGAAGGCGAGCAGTACCGGATCGTTGCGCGCGTGAACGCCGAGATGGAAGCGCTGATGCGCGCCGCGCCCGGCAACCAGAAGGAGCTTACGGTCGCCCGGCGGACGATGGACACGCTGGTGACCTACATCGACCGGATGGGCCGGCAGTTCGAGGACGGCCGGCCGGTCGCCGAGCAGGAGGCGACGCTCGAGGAAGTGCGCAGCGTGTCGGAACTGGTGGCTGACAAGCTGGAGGCCTACGTCGACGCCGAGATCGGCGCGGCGGCCCACGTGAGCAACCAGTTGCGGCGCATGCTCGAGGGCGTGCTCACGTTAATCATCCTGCTGCTGATCGTCACCCTCGCGTTCTCGGCGTTCGCCCAGCGTTCGCTGTCGCGCGCGATCGGCGAGCCGATCGCCCAGCTCGAGAAGTTCGCCGGCGCGCTGGCGGGCGGCGACTGGGACGCGCGCGCGCCCGAGACGCCGGTGACCGAGCTGCAAACGCTGACCTACAGCTTCAACACCATGGGCGTCAAGCTCGAGCGGCTGGTCGAGGAAAACCGGCGCGAGCAGGAGAATCTTAAGAAGAGCGAGCTGCGCGCGCTGCAGGCGCAAATCGCGCCGCACTTCCTCTACAACACGCTGGACGCCATCGTATGGCTGGCCGAGGCCAAGCGCTCGGACGAGGTGATCCACATCACCCGGGCGCTGTCCGACTTCTTCCGGATCTCGCTCAGCCAGGGCAAGGACTGGATCCCGCTTTCCGAGGAGGTCAAGCACCTGACCGGCTATCTGACGATCCAGAAGACGCGCTACCGCGACATCCTCGACTATACAATCGACATCCCGGAGGAACTTAACGGCTGTCAGGTGCTCAAGCTCCTCTTGCAGCCGCTGGTCGAGAACGCCATCTACCATGGCATCAAGCACCGGCGCGGGCGGGGACTGGTCACGGTCACCGGGCGCGCCGAGGGGGAATACCTGTGCCTCGCGGTGCGCGACGACGGCGCGGGCATGAGCGGCGAACGCCTGGAAGAAGTGCGCGCCGCGCTGTCGGGCGTGGGCGGCGACACGCCGGGCTACGGGCTGTTCAACGTAAACCAGCGCATCAAGCTGTACTACAACCAGACGCAGGGCGTCGAGATCGAAAGCGGCGAGCGCGGCACCGTGACGAAGCTGCGCGTACCAATGAGGAGTTGAGCCGATGTACAAGGTATTCCTGGTCGACGACGAGATTGTGGTGCGCGAGGGCATCCGGTCGAACTTCCCCTGGGACGATACGGAATTCGCGCTGGCGGGCGAAGCGCCCGACGGCGAGATCGCGCTCGCGATGCTGCAGGACATCAAGCCCGACATCCTGATTACCGACATCCGCATGCCGTTCATGGACGGGCTGCAATTATGCCGCACGGTCACGCGCACGATGCCCTGGATCTACGTGGTCATCCTGAGCGGTTACGACGACTTCGCCTATGCGCGCGAGGCCATATCGCTCGGCGTCAAGGAATACCTGCTCAAGCCCGTCAGCGGGCAGGAGCTGCTCGCGGTGCTCGAGCGCATCGCGGTGCGCATTCGCGAGGACAAGCGCCAGCAGGCCAATATGAAGGCCTTCCGCGAGCAGTTCGCCTCCAGCAGCCGATTTTTGAAGGAGAAGCTGCTGCTCGACCTGATCGCCGGCGTCGACGCGCAGGCGATCGAGGAGCGGGCGCGCGCGCTGCAGCTGAATCTGACGGCGCGCTGCTACTGCGTGATGCTGCTCGCGCCCCAGGTCCGGCTGAACGGCGGGGCCGAGCTGATGCCGGTGCAAAGCGTGCTGCACCGGCTGACCGACGGCAGCGGCGGCGCGGCGCATTTGTGCGGCGAGAGCGGCGGCACGTTCGCGCTGCTGGTGCTGGGCGACAACGCAAGCGACCTCGAGGAGCGCGCCTACGGCCTGGCGCAGGCGGCGCAGTACGACGTGGAGCGCAATACCGCCGTCCGGCTGCTGGTCGGCATCGGCGGGACCGCCGAGGCGCTGTCGGAGGTGCCCGCTTCGCTCAGGGACGCGCAGACGGTGCTGGAGCGCATGCGTGTGAACGGCGCGCACGCGCAGGCCCCCCGCATCATGGGCATGCAGGACGTGGTCGGCGAGGAGGCATTTTCGCTGCTCGACCTCGACGTGACGCCGATCGCCGAGCAGCTCAAGCATGCGGGGCTCGGCGACGTGAACGCCATCCTGACGCACTACGCCTCGGCGCTCGGCGAGGGCGCGGCGCAGTCGACGCTGATCGCCAACTACATGTTCGTGGACATCCTGCTGGCGGCGTCGCGTATGATTAAGGAAAGCGGCGGCGTGCCGCAGGAGGTGATCCCGGCGGCGTTCCGCACGCAGGCGGAGGGCGCGGCCGCGCTGCCGGCGCCCTCGGTGCTTAAGCTGGCGCGCGAGATGCTCGAGAAGGCGATCGAGTTCCGCGATTCGCAGGGTTCGGCGCGCTACGGCAGCGTGATCCGCAAGGCCAAGGCGCTGATCGCCGAGCGCTTCCATGATTCCAACCTGACGCTGTCCGACGTGGCCAGCCATGTGGCGCTGTCCAACAACCACTTCTGCACGGTGTTCTCGCAGGAGATGGGCGTGACCTTCACCGAGTACCTGACCGCCACCCGAATCGCGCGCGCGAAGGAACTGCTGTCCACCGCCATGCGCACCTCCGACGTGGCCTACGCCGTGGGCTACAACGACCCGCACTACTTCAGTTACCTGTTTAAGAAGAACACCGGGCTGTCGCCCAGGGACTATCGAAAGGAGGAGGGGCGCTGACCGGAAAATTTTAACGCTTTTTCGGAAGATAATCATTCGTCGCGGTTTGTACAAGATAATCTTCAAAACATTGCGCCTTATGTCGAGAAAACAGTTTCTTTTATTTTCCTGGCCAATTCCTTATAATCGGGGCATGCGGGGCAAAGATGCTCCCAAATCGACAGAGGAGGGTTTCACCATGAAGAAACTGTTGTCCCTGACGCTGACCCTGATTTTGATGCTGGGCATGGCCGCGAGCGCGAGCGCGCTGACCGTGGCCTTCTCGCAGGTGGGCCAGGAGTCCGACTGGCGCACCGCCAACACCGACAGCGTCAAGGCCGCGATTGCGGCCGAGGGCTGGGAGTTGGTGTACGACGACGCGCAGCAGCAGCAGCCCAACCAGGTCAAGGCGCTGCGTAACTTCATCTCCCAGGGCGTCGACTACATCCTGTTCACCGGCGTCGTAAACACCGGCTGGGACGACGTGCTCAAGGAAGTCAACGAGGCCGAAATCCCGCTCGTGCTGCTCGACCGCCTGCCCGACTGCATCGACAAGATCGACTACGTGGCCGCGTTCGGCGGCGACTTTGTCGAGGAAGGCCGCCGGATGGCGACCTGGATCGTCAACTATCTGGACAAGATCGGCCGCGGCGCCGAGGAGGTCAATGTGGTCATTCTCGAAGGCACCACCGGCTCCTCCGCCGCCATCGACCGCCAGACCGGCATCATGGAAGTGCTTGCGAATCACCCGAACCTGAAGGTGGTCGCCAGCCAGACCGGCAACTTTACCCGCGCCGAAGGCCAGCCCGTCATGGAGAGCTTCCTCAAGTCCATCGACAAGATCGACGTGCTGCTTGCCCATAACGACGACATGGCGCTGGGTGCGATCGACGCCATCAAGGCCGCCGGCAAGGTGCCCGGCAAGGACATCATCATCGTGGGCTGCGACGCCCCCAAGGCCGCGTTTGACGCGATTGTCGCCGGCGAAATGAACGCCAGCATCGAGTGCACCCCGCTGTACGGCCCGTTCGTCACGCAGCTGATTAAGGACCTCGAGGGCGGCAAGACCTCCAACAAGCAGATCATTCATCCGGAAGAATTCTGCTACGACGCCGAGGGCGGCATCGCCTACACCGCGGACGGCAAGCTGTCGATCAAGGCCGCCGACGTCATCGCCGAGCGCAAGTATTAGCGCAGCACCGGGTTACAAGCTACGGCGGATGGGGGCGCTCGCCCTCATCCGCCCTTCGCAAACGGGGGGGATGGGTTTTGCAGGACATCATCTTGCAGATGAAGGGGATTGAGATCGAGTTCCCCGGCGTCAAGGCGCTGGACTCGGTCGACTTTACGCTGCGCAAGGGCGAGGTTCACGCGCTGCTCGGCGAGAACGGCGCGGGCAAGTCCACGCTGATTAAGTGTCTGACCGGCGTGCACCACATGGACGCGGGCGAAATTCTGCTGGAAGGCAGAAAGGTAAAGCCCACCTCGCCGCAGGCCGCGATGGACATGGGCATCTCGACCGTGTACCAGGAGATCAACCTGTGCCCCAACCTGACGGTGGCGGAGAACATATTCGTCGGCCGCCAGCCGATGCGCGGATGGCAGATCGACTGGCGCGAGATCAACCGGCGCGCCGGGGAACTGATGGCGCGCATGGGTCTTGCGATCGACGTGACCCGCCCGCTGTCGCTCTACTCGACCGCCGTGCAGCAAATGGTGTCGATCGCGCGCGCGGTCGACGTCAAGGCCAAGCTTCTGATCCTGGACGAGCCCACCTCCTCGCTCGACGAGCGCGAGGTGGAGCAGCTGTTTCGCGTGGTGCGGGGCCTCAAGGCGCAGGGATTGGGCATCATCTTCATCACCCACTTCCTCGACCAGGTGTTCGCCATTTCCGACCGCATGACCGTGCTGCGCAACGGCCGGCTGGTCGGCGAGTTTCGGGCGGAGGGGATAAGCAAGCTCGACCTCGTCACCCGCATGATCGGCAAGGACATGGACGAGATTTTCAACCTCAAGCGCGCGGCCAAGAAAGCGAACGCGCGCGCGATACTCGAGGCCGCGCACATCGGCGTGCCGGGCAAGGTCGAGGACATCTCGCTGACGGTGAACGAGGGCGAACTCGTGGGCTTCGCGGGCTTGCTCGGCTCCGGCCGCACCGAGACCGCCGAGATGCTGTTCGGCGTGACCCGTCCGGCGCGCGGCACGGTCAAGGTCAACGGCGAGACGGTGGGGCTCAGGATACCGCTCGATGCGATCAACCGCAAGATGGCGTTCTGCCCCGAGGACCGCAAGCGCGACGGCGTCATCGGCGATCTGTCGGTTCGCGAGAACATCTGCCTGGCGGTGCAGGCCAAGCGCGGCTTCATGAAGCCGATGCCGCTCCGGGAGCAGCAGGCGCTGGCCGAGCGGTACATCCGGCTTTTGTCGATCGCCACGCCCGACGCCGAGAAGAAGGTGGGCGAACTGTCGGGCGGCAACCAGCAGAAGGTGATCCTGGCGCGCTGGCTGGCCACCGAGCCCGACGTGCTGATCCTCGACGAGCCGACGCGCGGCATCGACGTGGGCGCGAAGGCCGAGATCCAGCGGCTGATGCTGGAAATGTGCGAGCGCGGCATTGCGGTGATCTTCATCAGTTCCGAACTCGACGAAATCATCCGCTGCAGCAACCGCATCGTGGTCATGCGCGACGGCGCGAAGGCCGGCGAGGTGGACGGCGAGGACTGTACCCAGGCGGACATCCTGCACATCATCGCGGGCGAAGGGGGGGAGATCGCGTGAAGCGCAAGTCGGTCATAGAGCGCGTCTTCCGCTCCAAGCTGACCTGGGCCGTCATCGCCGAGGGGCTGATCCTGCTCACCTGCCTGATCATCCGGCCCGACTTCTTCCGCATCGAGTACAACGCCACGACCGGCATGCTCTACGGCTCGCTGGTGGACATCGTCAACCGCTCCGCCGAGATCACGATCATCGCGATGGGCATGACGCTGGTCATCGCGCTTGGCGGCACCGACCTGTCCGTCGGCGCGCTGGTCGCGGTGGCGGGCGCGTTCGCGCTCAAATTCCTGCGCTGGGACGTGAACCAGTACCCGACGCCCGGCGATTACACGGTCATGCCCTTCGTGCTGGTGGTCGCCGTGCCGCTCGTAGCCTGCCTCGTCATGGGCGCGTTCAACGGTCTGCTGATTTCAAAGCTCGGCATGCAGCCGATCATCGCCACGCTGGTCTTGATGGTGGCCGGGCGCGGCATCGCGCAAATCGCCACCGACGGCAAGCAGTTCACCACGCTGTACGCGCCGTTCCGCGTGATCGGGCAGGGCAGCCTGTTCGCGCTGCCGATGCCGATCATCATCAGCGCCGTCGTGGTTCTGGGGGTGGCGCTGTTCACGCGCAAGACCTCGTTCGGCATGTTCGTGGAGTCGGTGGGCATCAACCGCAGCGCCAGCCGGGTGTCGGGGCTGCGCTCCGACCGCATCATCATGATCGTGTATATCTTAACCGGCTTCCTGTCGGGCATCGCGGGGCTGATCTACTCCAGCCGCATCTCGTCCTGCGACTCCAACAACGCCGGGCTCAACTACGAGATGGACGCCATCTTGGCGGTGGTCATCGGCGGCACCAACATGTCCGGCGGCAAGTTCAGCCTGGCCGGCACGGTCGTCGGCTCGCTGATAATCCGCACGATCGTCACGCTGGTGTATTACTTCGGCGTGGCCGCCGAGTCGATCATGGCGTTCAAGGCGCTGATTATCGCGGTGGTCATCGTGCTGCAATCCGAGCCCGTGCGCCGGGCGCTGAGCCGGGCATTGGGCCGGCGCTCCAAGGCCCGCGCGATAGGGGGGAACGTCCATGCGCAATGAAAAAACGAAGAGCCGGGGGCTGATCGCCGGCCTCACCAACCCCAAGTATTTGATGGTGTTCGCCACGGTGGGCATCTTCCTGCTGATCTACCTGGCGGGCGCGCTGGCTTACGGCGACAAGGGCTTCACGACCCTGCGCACCTTTATGCTGATGTTCATTGACAATGCCTACATCGGTATCTCGGCGGTGGGCATGACGATGGTGCTGATTACGGGCGGCATCGACCTCTCCGTCGGCGCGGTGGCCTCGCTGACCGGCATGTTCATCGCCTACGGCACATCGGTACTGGGCATCGACCCGCTGCTCTGCATCGCGTTTTCGCTGGTTGTGGGCGTGGGGCTGGGCCTCTTGATGGGCGCGACAATCCAATACCTGAACGTGCCGCCGTTCATCACCACGCTGACCGGCATGTTCCTGGCGCGCGGCGTATGCTCGCTGATCAGCCGCGAGTCGATCTCGATTGGAAGCGAGATGATCGACAGCCTGGCCGGCTGGAAGTGGTACTTCCAGGTGTTTCGGGACGGCGAATGGGTCAAGCTCAAGCCGGTGGCCTACGTCAACCTGAACGTGCTGCTGTTCATCGGCATGATCGTGATCGGCACGATCATTTTGCAGAAGACCCGGTTCGGCCGCAACGTGTACGCGATCGGCGGCAACGAACAGTCGGCCAGGCTCATGGGCCTGCCGGTCGGGCGCACCAAGGTGCTGGTGTACGGCTTCAACGGATTTTGCTCCGTGCTGGCGGGCGTGGCCTACGTGCTGTACGTAAAATCCGGCTGGAACCTGGCGCTGGCGGGCGCGGAGCTCGACGTGATCTCGTCCGCGGTCATCGGCGGCGTGCTGCTGACCGGCGGCGTGGGCTACATGATCGGCACGATGTTCGGCGTCATGCTCAAGGCCACGATCCCCGCGCTGATCACCTTCAACGGCAACCTGAACAGTTGGTGGGCCAAGATCGTGATCGGAGCGCTGCTGCTGCTGTTCATCGGCATCCAGCGCGCGGTGGTCGCTCAATCGGCCAGGCGCAAGGGCGACTAGGCTTTTTAAGCACACCGACGCCCGCCCGTTCCGCAATCGCGGGACGGGCGAGCGCCTTGCGTTTGTGGTAGAATCTCGACAGGTGGGGGTGGGATCGGCATGTCGATCGCGCGGCAGTTCCAGATGGTGTACGAGCTGATGGGTGGCGGGATGCTCAGCGCGCCGGAGTTGGCGCGGCGGCTGGAGGTATCGGTGCGCACGGTGTACCGCGACGTGGAGGCGTTGAGCGGCGCGGGCATACCGGTGTACGCGCAGGCGGGGCACGGCGGCGGCATTGGGCTGATGGCCGGGTACACGCTCGACAAGTCGCTGCTCAGCGAATCGGAACGGCAGCGGCTGTGGCTGGCGCTCAAGAGCGTGTCGGCCGCGCGGCCCGAAGAGATGTCGGCGCTTATCAAGAAACTGGGCGCGCCGATGGGGGAGACCGACGTCGATTGGCTGTCGGTCGACTTCTCGCGCTGGGGCAGCGAGGCTCGCGACGCGGAGAAGTTCGACGCCGTCGTGCGCGCGCTTTCGCAGAAGCTTACGCTGACGTTCGATTATGCCGCCAGTTCCGGCGACGTCGAGCGGCGCACCGTCAGTCCCTCGCGGCTGATGTACAAGTCGCAGGCGTGGTACCTGGAAGCCTTTTGCGCGACGCGACGGGACTGGCGGCTGTTCAAGCTGCACCGCATGCGGGGCGTCGAGCTGGGCGCGGCGAGCGGGCCGCTGCCGCCCCGCCCGCAGACCGCGGCGGAGCCCGGCGTCCGCCTCGGTTCGGCGGAGAAGGTGGTGCTGTTGTTCGCGCCCCGGCTGGCCTACCGCGTGTACGACGAGTTCGACGAGGGATGCGTCGAGGTGCTGGACGACGGCACGCTGCGCGTCACCGCGCATATGCCGGCCGGGACGTGGCTTATGTCGCACGTGCTGTCGTTCGGGGCCGGGGTCGAGCTGCTCGAACCTATGTGGATGCGCCTGCTGCTGCGCGAGGCGGCGAAAAATGTGTGGGCGATGTATCAGGGGAACGATGATTCATCGTTTTCCTGAAAAGCTGACATGCCGTGTCAGGGTATGCGCGGTATAATGGGGGCACCAAATGAGAGGGGGACATATCCATGGAGATGCGCTTTTGTCAATCCTGCGGGATGCCGATCGACGACGCGACGCTGGGCACCGAGGCGGACGGCCGCCGGAGCGCGGATTTCTGCCACTACTGCTATCAGGCCGGTCAATTTACCTCCGACGTGACGATGGACGAGATGATCGAGTTCTGTGTGCCTCACATGGTGCAGGGCAACCCAGGCATGACCGAGGAGAAGGCGCGCGCCTCGATGCAGGGATTCTTCCCGATGCTTAAGCGGTGGGGGAAGCGCTGATCGATTGATGGGGTGGGATGCCAATCCCCCCTTGTGGGGGGGATTTGAGTCAGCGCTTGCGCAGGATGCAAACAAGGCTGAAGAGCGCGACCACGGCAAGCCCCGCGAGCGCGGGCAGGCGGCGCGACAGGGTGGCGAACACCTCCGCGCGCAGGAACACCACGCAGGCGACGGCGATCGCGCCGATCGCGCAACAAAGCACCGCCCCGGCCGCGACGTCCTTGGCGTCGCGGATCAGGGCGTTTTTCTTGGACTCCACGCGGTCGGCCAGCACCTCGAGCGCGGTGTTGAGCAACTCCGCGCCTACGACCAGCGCCGAGCACGAGATCAGCGCGGCCCAGGCCCAGGGCTCGACGCCGGAAAGGTGCGCCAGCGCGCACACCGCGCCCGCCGCCAGCAGGTGGATCTGCAAGTTGCGCTCGCTTTTAAGCGCCCGGCGCATGCCGCGCAGCGCGCAGGCGAAGCTGAACAGCAATTGCTTCACGATCCGCACCTCCCCATGAAGCCGGGCCGATCGGCCAATCGGCGCGCGACGCGGTAGGCCAACAGCGCGATCAGCGCGCCGGCGGCCACGTCCGACAGGAAGTGCGCGCCGGCTGCGATGCGCGACAGCATCACACAGACCGTCCACAGGCCACAGGTCGCCGGCACAATGCCTTGCCGACCGCGCAGCGCCGGGACGAAGGGTGCGAGCAGCATGGCGCAAACCGTCACCGCGGCGTCCGACGAATGGGCCGAGGGGAACGACTTGAACGCCTCGCCGAGCGCGCGGCCCGCCGGCCGGAACCAGGGCAGGAACGCCGCATTGTCGGCCAAAATCGTCCGGTAGCGAGGCCGGCCCCAGAGCAGCTTAATCAGCTGTACCGCCGCCTCCTGAAAGATCATGGTCAGCGCGATGACCAGCGCGGCCTTGGCCAGTGCGGCTGCATCGCCGCGCGCCCAGCGCCGGGCGGTCCGCCACAGCGGCAACGCCAGCACAAGGCCCAGCGGCGCCGCCCAGCGCAGCGGCAGGTTCAGCGCGATCAGCGCCAGGCCGGGCGCGAGCGCGCAGGCAAAAAGGCCCAGCGCAACCCATGCCGCGTCGGGCGCGCCGAACGCCCGTCCGCCCGAGCGGCGCACAGCCGCGAGCGCAAAGAACGAGAACGCCGCCAGCGCGTAGCTGGGAAACTGACCGAACGCCGCAAAAAAGCGCGCGAAAAGACTGTCCGGAGCGTGGAACGCCCGGGAGATGGGCAGGTCGAAGGCCGCGCCCAGCGCCATCAGGCCGATCAGCGTGCCGGGCAAAATGTACTTGCCGGCCGAGCTCATGGGTACGCTCCGCCTTGCACCGGGGCGGCCTCCGCCAGTTGTTCGGCCTCGTCGGGCTCGTTTGTGTAGTAGGTATTGACCATCTCCGTCCAGGCGGCGAGCGCCGCCGGCTGATGACTCAGGCTGGCCGTGGCGACCGATACGCATAGCTGGTGGCGGTCGTCGATGCGATTGGTGCCGTGGGTGCGGCTATTCAAAAAATGTACGCAGTGGTGGCCGGGGAAGGCGTTGTCCTTGATTACGCCGTTGCCGTGCGGCATGCAGTTCATCGACGCCGCGTAGCGGATAGCGCCGATCGTCACCCAGATCGGCCGGCGCATCCAGGTCCACGTGCCGCCCGCCGCTTGGCGGAACAGCTCGGTGTCGCCGGCCGTCAGCGGCTGCACGTCGGCGTGGTTGTAGCCGCCGCACCGCATGATCTGCCAGCTGATGCCGGTGGGCACGTCGGTGACCGTGGCGACCGTGCCGATCGCGAACACCCGGGCCACATCGCCCTCGAACCAGTCGACATTTCGAACCCCGCCCGGCAGCCGGGGCGCGTTTTCAGGCGTCGCGGCGAGGCTGCCCGCCGGCAATGCGCGCGCCTCACGCGAGAACAGCCGGCGCAGCGTCACCCGATCGGCTGCGCCGGTCTCGGGCAGCCGTTCGACCGACTGGTAGAGCATCACCGCCTGCGCCGTCAGGCTGTCGTAGCGGCCGGGCGCGGGATCTTTCAGGTAGCCCCGCGCGGCCAGGCGCGCTTGCAGCCGCGCGACCGCATCGCTTTTGTCGCCCATTTGCAGCATCGAAACCGTCAGCGGGCACGGCGGCGCGTCGGCGGCATACAAGCGCGCGTTGACCGCGTCGTCCAGGGCGAAGGCGTCGCCGAACCCCGCCTCGGCGCGGAAGCGCACCACCGCCTCGGCGGTCTGCGCGTCGAAGATGCCCGTGGGCCGGCCGTCGTAGTAGCCGAGCGCCTCGAGCCTTAACTGCAAATCCTCGATCGAGTCGCCGGGCACGTTCAGCCGGTAGCAACGCTCCTCGTCCATCGCCAGCGCGTCCGCCGGCACGCTGCCGGCGCGGCCTTCGAACCCCACGCGCGCCTGATCTTTGTCGATGCCGAACAGCAGCACCCGGTCGCCCGGCTCAAGCGCCTGCGGTTCGCCGCCCGCGCTCGGCGTAAACGTCGCATGGGTGACCGCGTACAGCGTGCGGCCGGTAAGCCCCGGGGTGGCGTCCCCGTCGAGCGCCAGACAGCCGCGATCGACGTAGCCGCGCCGCAGCCGGTACTCGACCTCGAACCAACCCTGGCCCATCGCGCATACCGCGATTTGCGTACCCGCCGGGAGCCGCGCCAGCACCGCTCCGCCCGGCGACTCGCACACGTCGGCGTCGCGCGTCAGCGTGCCCTCGCGCCGCGTCGGCGCTTCCGCGCGCCGGCCCGTCCCCAGCGTCGCGGGCAGCCCTCCGGCGTCGGCTTGCGCGGCGGCAAAGCTCCCCGGCGCCGTCAGCAGCGCGCAGAGCAATAAGGCCGGGATGCGCGTACGCAAACGCCTCATCAGATCGCGTCCCCCAGCGCCGTCAGCCAGCGCTGCAGCAGTGCCTTGACGGCGCGCGGCTCGATCGGCCTGAAATTCCACACAAAGTTGGCGTCGCCCCGGCGGCGGCCCGCGTCAAACAGCAGGTCGGTTCCCTTGTCGTGCTCGTACACGCAATTCATGCCCGACAGCAACTCGAGCTCGCCGTCCGTGCCGTCGGGGAAGTGCAAATGCAGCCTGTAGCCCTGCGCGCCGCGCTTGCCGAAGCCCAGGATGCCGCCCATGCCCTCCGAGGGAACGGTCACCTGCTCGGTTTGGATCGAGACGCCCGAATGAACCGATGCGGTGAAGTCGGCGTCCTCGCCCGGTGCGGGACCGGTGATGTATACAAATTGGTTGCCGCACAGCGCAATGCCGTGAAAGCCGCCGCCCACCTGGCAGTAGAGCGCGCGGTCGGACTTAAGCCCCATTTCGCGCAGGCGCTTGGCAAACGCCACCCGCTTGTCCTCGAGCAGGCGCAGGTTGTCCTTGCGCTGTCGTTCTTCCGGGCTGTCGAACCATCCCATCGATCTGTAGCCTCCTTTATGTGCGGTGCTTTGGAGCAATTATAACATAGGTTCTCCCGTCCCGCAACGGTTGTATCTTCGGAGAAACTGTGCTAAAATACCGCCTATGAAGGCAATATTGAATCGGGCTCACCATGAGGACATAGATCAGGTGCTGGCGCTGTACCGCGCCTGCGCGCTGCACGGTGAGCTGAACGCCGACGCCGGGGACGGCCCTTCTTATGAGGCGGCCGAGCATGACCTCGATCTTAACGGGCTGTATGTGGCGCGGCAGTCGGGCGAGATCGTGGCCGCGGTGTCGCTGCTGGAGGCGGCGCGGCCCGAGGACGCACCGGACGCGCGCGCCTGCGTGCTGGCGCGGCTGTGCGTGCATCCCAAGTGCCAGCGCCAGGGGCTGGGCCGCTCCGTGATGACCGCGGCGCTGTCGTGGGCGCGCCGCCGGGGGTATACGCGCATGAACCTGATGAGCAGGGCGGACGACGCGGTCATGCTCGGCCTGTGTCACAAGGTCGGCTTTCGCAATCTGGGCATCCGCCGGCCGTACGGGCATGCGTTCGTGCAGTTGGAGCACCCGCTTTGGAAAGGTCGCACCCATGAATTTTGAGCAGTTGTACGCGGGCCGCGCGGCGGAAGCGGAGGCGGCGTTCGCCGCGTGCGCCGATGTGCGCGCGGCCGCCGAACGGGCGGCGTCCTTGATGGACGCCTTGGCCGACGAGCGCGCGCTCGAGGAGGCGGACGCCGCCGCGCGCGAGCGCGCGCATGCCGCCTGCCGCGCCGCCAAGGCCGCCCTCATGTGCCTGGAATCGGCCACGCAGGCCGACGTGCGGATGGTGGCTGAACGGCCCGAACGCGAACGGTCGGGGGTAAAGGATCTGCTGCGCTATGCGCCCGCCGGATTGACGCTCCTGCTCGCCGCCTGGCTGTACCTGTCGGGCCAGCCCTGGCCGGCGTCGCTGGCGCTGGCGGCCGCGGCGCTCTGGGCGCTGACGGCGCATAGGCGCCCGGACGCCGCCCCGGTCCGACCCGAGGTCACGACCAAGGCGGATGCGCGCGAGCTGTCGCGGCGCATGGCGCACCTGTGCCGCGAGATCGACGCGCTGTGCGTCCGGCCCGAGGTGAGTTCCGCCGCGCCGGTGGGCGCGCCGCTGCTGGAGGCCATGCAGATGCTGCTCGAGGCCGAGAAAACGGGCGACGGCGCGTTCGCGCTCAAGAGCGTGCCGCAGTTGACCGACGCCCTGCAGCGCACGGGGGTGCGGTTTGCCCGCTACGGGGACGCCGACCCGAATGACTTCGACCCGCTGCCCGCGCGTACGGGCGGTACGACCGTCCGGCCGGCGGTGTATCAGGACGGCGCATTGGTGCTGCGCGGGCAGGTGACGGTTAAGCGATGATAGAGATTACCGACTATTTCGGCCTTGACCTGGGCGACGGCGAGAGTGCCGTGGCCTGGCTGCGCGAGGGCGCGACGGCTCCGCCGATGCTGCTCGAGCTTATGGGGCGCAAGAGCGTGCTGACGGTGCTCGGCGAATCGGGCGGCACCGCGCTGATCGGCGAGCCGGCGCTCATCATGGACGCCGAGCGGCTGTACGCGCGTTTCAAGCGCCGCTACCTGCGCGAGAGGGCGGTGGCCGGGCGGCTGATTCTGAAGTTTGCCGAGGGGGTGCGCGCGCAGCTCGAGCGGGCCGGCAAGCTCACCGACCCGGCGCGTACCTTAACCTTCGTCGGCTGCCCTTCCGGCTGGCCCGAGGAGGCGCGCGCCGCCTACAGGCGGCTGTTCGAGCAGGCCGGCTTCCACAACGTGTCGGTGATTAGCGAGTCGCGCGCCGCCTTTTTGTACGCGCGCGAATCGGGCGAGCTGGGGCTGTCCGACCAGGCGCTCGCGCGCCCGGCGCTGGTGATCGACGCCGGTTCCTCCACCACCGACTTCACCTTCATCGACCGTCTGACCGCCCGCCCCGCCGTCGATTTCGGCGAGAACGCGTTGGGCGGCGGTCTGATCGACCGGATGCTGCTCAGACGCAACGTGGCGCGCCACCCGAAGCGCGATGGAATCGTCGCCATCTTCAAGGCCTGCCCGCAGTACGCGGCCCTCGCCGAGCTCGAGGCGCGCAAGGTCAAGGAGATGTACTTCACCCGGCGCGCGCAGGCGGGCGAGGGCGGCTACCCGCTGCCCTGCGAGTCGTCGGTCAAGCTGTACTATGACGACCCGCCGATCACGCTCGACATCCGGGCGGACGACGCGGACATGTACGCTGTTTTGAACCAGCCGATCGAGTCGCTCGGCGGCCAGAGCTACCTGTCGGCCTACCGCGCCGCGCTCGAGCGGGCGCAGGCGCAGCTGGCCGACGCCCCGCCCGAGCTGATCATGCTGACCGGCGGCGCGTCGCGCATGGATTTCATGGCGGAAATGGCGCAAAGGGCGTTCCCGCGCGCGCGGCTGGTTATCGGCGTGGAGCCCGAGTTCGCCATCGCGCGCGGGCTGTGCTACGCGTTGCGCGTCGACCGGCGCACCGAGCGGTTCGAGGAGGACGTGCGCGCGCTGATCGATTCGGACGCGGTGGAAGAGGCGGTGCGTGCGGCGCTGCCTCGGCTGATGCGCGCACTCGCGCCCGCAATCGCCGAGGAGATCGTCGCGCGCTGCGGGCCCGACGCGTTCGCGCGCTGGCGCTCGGGCGAGCTGCGCGCGATCGGCGACATCGGCGGGGCGATGACCGACGCGCTCAAGCGCAGCCTCGAGGACGGACCGCTGGGGCGCGCGGCGCAGGAGGTCACCGAGCGATGGATAGAGGGCCTGCGCCCGGTGCTCGAGGAGTTGACCGACCCGATCTGCGCGCGCAGCCAGCTGCCGCCCGCCTCGCTGCGCCTGCCCGGCGGCGCGCCCGAGGCGATCGGGGGCCTCGATGTCGGGCATGTGCCGCTGCTGAACTTGGATTGGGTACAGGCGGTGGTGGACGTGGTCGCGGCCTCGCTCGTGGCGGCGCTGCTGGGCGGCGGCGGCGTGGCGCTGGTCATGGCCGGGCCGATGGGGCTGGTCGTCGGATTTGCGGTGGGGCTGATCGCCAGCCGGATGGGCACGACGCTGGCCAAGAAGCACCTCGACAAGTTCGTGATGCCCGCGTTCATGCGGACGCTGTTCACGCGGCGCGCGTTTGAAAAGACGCTCGAGAAGCGCCGGGGCGAGATCGAGGGCAGCGCCTACGCCCAGCTCAAGGCGCAGTTGGAGGCCCCCGACGAGTCCGCGAAGCAGATGGTCGACCGGATCGCGCAGGCGATCGAGACGCAGCTCGGCGGGATGGCGCGCCAGGCCAGGCTGATGATACACTAGCTAGGTAAGCGCTGATCAAATCCCACGCGCGATGGCGGCTGCCTTTTCGCCATCTCGCGCCCGCAAAATCCTCGACGTAGCGCTGCTACGCCTTCGTCTTTTGCGAACACGATCTGACGAAAATTCAACTCGCCATCGCACGCGCGCTTCAATCAGCGATTACTAGGGGGGGATGGCATGATAGCCGAAGGGAAGTTGTGGATCGGACAGGGCGGGCAAAAGACGTTCCTGTTGCCGTCGATGGCCAACCGCCACGGGTTGATTACCGGCGCGAGCGGCACCGGCAAGACGGTCACGCTCAAGGTGATGGCCGAGTCGTTCAGCATGCTGGGCGTGCCGGTGTTCCTGGCCGACGTCAAGGGGGACCTCGCCGGCATGTGCCGTCCCGGCGACGCGACCGACGCGATCAGAAAGCGGCTCACCTCGATGGGCGTCACGGAGTTCACGCTGACCGATTTCCCCACCTGCTTCTTCGACGTGTACGGCGAGCGCGGCATCCCGGTGCGCACCACGATCAGCGAGATGGGGCCGATGCTGCTGTCGCGGCTGCTCAGGCTGACCGAGGCGCAGGCCGGCGTCATGAACATCGCCTTCCGCGCGGCCGACGAGGCAAGCCTTTTGCTGCTCGACCTCAAGGATCTGCGCGCGATGCTGACATGGGTCGGCGACAACCGCGCGGAGATCTCGCTGCGCTACGGCAATG
Source organism: Anaerozeibacter quisquiliarum (assembly GCF_051162045.1). NCBI lineage: Bacteria > Bacillati > Bacillota > Clostridia > Eubacteriales > Anaerozeibacteraceae > Anaerozeibacter > Anaerozeibacter quisquiliarum. The sequence continues at coordinate 55,359 of NZ_JBISDI010000015.1, read as the reverse complement.
TATCGGTGCAGTCGGTGGGCGCGATCCTGCGCGCGCTGATCGCGCTCGAGGATCAGGGCGGCGGCCAATTCTTCGGCGAGCCCGCGATCGACCTTAATGACTGGATGCGCGTGGACGGACGGGGCCGGGGCGCGATCAACGTGCTCGATTGCGTGAAGCTGTTCCTGAACCCCGAGCTGTACACGGCGTTCATGCTGTTTTTGCTGTCGGAGCTGTTCGAGCGGCTGCCCGAGGCGGGCGACCTCGACAAACCCAAGATGGTGTTCTTCTTCGACGAGGCGCACCTGCTGTTCTCGGACGCGCCGCAGGCGTTGGTGCGCGAGGTCGAGCGGGTAGCGAAGCTGATCCGCTCGAAGGGCGTGGGCGTCTACTTCATCTCGCAGAGCCCGTCGGACATCCCGAACAGCGTGCTTATGCAGCTGTCGAACCGCGTACAGCACGCGCTGCGCGCCTATACACCGTCCGACCAGAAGGCGGTGCGCGCCGCGGCGCAGAGCTTCCGACCGAATCCCGCGTTCGACACCGCCGAGGTCATCGGAAGCCTGGGCGTCGGCGAGGCGCTGGTGTCCTTCCTCGACGAGCGCGGCGCGCCCCAAATCGTGGAACGCGCGATGATCCTGCCGCCGCAGAGCCGGATGGGCACGATCGACGACGAACTGCGCCGGCAGGTGATCGCGCAAAGCCCGCTCGCCGGCAAGTACGACGCGCCGATCGATCGCTATTCGGCCTATGAACACCTGAATGCCCATGCCGAGGAAGCGGCGCGGGAGGAAGCGCGCAGGCTCGAGGAGGCGGAGGACGAGAAGCGCCGGATCGCCGAGGCCAAAGAAGAGGCGCTCAGGCAGCGGGAAGCGGCGAAGACCGCCCGCACCCGCGCGCAGGCCTTCAAGCCCATCGAGCGCGCCGCGAACAGCGCGATGAGCTCGATCGGGCGGGAACTGGGCAAACAGCTGATGCGCGGGCTATTTGGCACTGGACGGCGGTAGTACCCGCAAACAGGGGCCGCGGAAGCGACGGAAATCGCTCCCGCGGCCTTTTGACATCTCAGCCTAATATTTTCTGCCCGGATTTGGAAAATGATGGTTGACAATTACTTGATGTGTTGATAAACTATTGAAAGCAGTGGTGAAAACCGCTCGGCTTTTTTAGGATTATTTCAACAAGGAGATGTCGTTATGAGGAAACTGTTGGCTCTGGCGCTCATGGTGTTCATGGTGTTCGGTTCTGTGTCGGTGGCGCTGGCCGAGGAAATCGACTGGCGCGCGCAGGAGGGCAGCGAGCTGATGGTGTACGGCGGCAGCGACGAGGAGCATGTGGCCGCGGTTGTGAAGGCATTTGAGGCGAAGACCGGCATCAAGACTTCGTTCATCCGCATGAGCGGCAACGAGTGTTACACCCGCATCCTCGAGGAGCGCGAGAACCCGCAGGCCGACGTGTGGTTCGGCGGCACCTGGGATCCCTACATCGCCGCGGCGATGGAGGGCCTGCTTGAGCAGTATCCCGACTGCAAGAACGCGGCCCAGCTGAAGTCTGCGAAGTACAAGGACGCCGACAACTACTGGTTCGGCATCTACTCGGGCTACATCGGCTTCATCTGCAATAAGGAGATGCTCGACGAGTACGGGGCGCCGGTGCCCACCTCGTGGGAAGACCTGGCCAAGCCCGAATACAAGGGCCTCATCGTCATGGCCAATCCGGGTGCGACCGGCACGGGCGTGATGACCGTGTCCACGCTGTTCCAGGTGTTCGGCGAGGAGAAGGCGCTCGAGCTGATTAAGGCCTATGACCCCAACGTCACCCAGTACGTCAAGACCGGCTCGGCCACCAGCAACCAGGTGGCGCTGGGCGAAGGCGCTGTGGGCGTGGGCTTCCTGCACACGGGCCTGATGTTCATCGAGGACGGCTACGACAACATCGTGCTGAGCGCGCCCAGCGAGGGCACCGGCTACGAGGTGGGCGGCACCGCGATCATCAAGGGCTGCAAGAACCCCGAGGCGGCGAAGCTGTTCATCGAGTTCGCGCTGACCCCCGAGGCGCAAGAAATCGCCCAGACCGTGGGTTCGCTGCAGTTCCTGACCGTCGAAGGCGCGAAAGACCCCGAGGCGGCGCAGCAGCTGCTCGACATGGGCATCAAGCTGATCGACTACGACTCCCAGTGGACCGGGGCGAACAAGAACATGCTGATCGAGAAGTGGACCAAGGCCATTTCGGGCGATAAGATCGCGCAATAACATATTTTTGCCCGCGCAATTTGGGAAAAACCGCCTTGCGGCGGTTTTTCCCAAATTGCGAACCAAACGCAGAGAAATCGCAGAGATGGGGTGTTCGCAACGTGGCGATGACGGCAAAAAGCGCTCGGCTCGACCGCAAGAAGCTGTGGGGAGACCCGATTTTGATGCTCACGATCTTGCTGGTCCTGTTGTTTTTGGTTATGTTCATCCTGTATCCGCTGGGCACCGTGCTGACCCAAAGCATTTCGCGCTCCGAAATCCCGTACATGCAAGAGCTGTCGGACGCGGGTAAGCTGCTCACCGACGGCGCGGACGGCGTGGAGGCGCTCGCGGAGCACCCGGTCACCCTGCTCGGCCGGCGGGCGCTCGACTACCACCGCGAATACAACGTCCGGCGCAAGACCGCCGGACCCGAGATCGAGGCGATCCGGAACGAACTCAATCGCCTGATCGCCGAGGTCGGCGCCAACCCTGCCGTGGTCGCCGCCTACGCGCGGCAAAACGCAAACAAGCTCAGCGAATTCGATGCGATGGGCGCGATTCAGACGGTGGCCGATACCGTGCCGGAGCTCGGCAAGTTCGCGCTGTCGTTTGACGCCTACATGTCGCTGTTCGCCTCGCAGTCGTTCATGCACGTCGTCAAGAACACGCTGGTGCTGGGCGCGCTGAGCGGCCTGCTGTCCACGGCGATCGGCTTTTTGTTCGCCTACGTGCACATGTACACCCGCACGCGGCTCAACCCGATGTTTCAGGTGATTTCGGTGCTGCCGATCGTCGCGCCGCCGTTCGTGCTGTCGCTGTCGGCGATCATGCTGTTTGGCAAGAGCGGCATGATTACCAAGGGCCTGCTCGGCATACGCGGGGCCAACATCTACGGGCTGCATGGCGTGTTGCTGGTGCAGACATTGACCTTCTTCCCGGTGTGCTACCTGATGTTGAAGGGCCTCTTGCTCAACATCGACCCGTCGATCGAGGAGTCGGCGCGCAACATGGGCGCTTCGCGCTGGAAGGTGTTCACCACCGTGACGCTGCCGCTGCTGCTGCCGGGCCTGGGCAACGCCTTCCTCGTGACTTTCATCGAGTCGGTGGCGGACTTCACCAACCCGATGATGATCGGCGGCGACTACTCGACGCTCGCCAGCTACATATACGCCCAGGTCATGAGCAACTACGACATGCGCTCGTCGGCCGCGATGGCCGGCGTGATGCTGACGATCACGGTCATCCTGTTCATCATGGAGAAGTACTGGCTGGAGCGCAAGTCGGTGGCCACGCTGAGCGGCAAGGCTTCGCGTGCGCGGGTGCCGATCGACGATAAATCCGTGGTGGTGCCGCTGAACGCGCTGTGCCTGATCGTGTCGGTGATGGTCATCGGCATGTACGCGCTGGTGCCCATCGGCGCCTTCTTCAAGCAGTGGGGGCGCGACTTTACGCCGGTACTCACCCACTTCCAATATGTGCTCGACCGGGGCCTGCAGCCGTTCGGCGATTCGATGCGCATGTCGCTGATCGCGGCCCCGCTGACCGCGCTTTTGTCGATGGTCATCGCCTACCTCGTGGTCAAGCGCCGCTTCTGGGGGCGCGGACTGATCGAATTTGTGACCATGTTTGCCATGGCGGTGCCGGGCACGGTGCTGGGCATCGCGCTGCTGCGCGGCTACGTGACCGGCATCGGCGGCGGCGGCTTCATGGTGCTCGTGGGCACGAGCGCGATCATCATCATCGCCTTCATCGTGCGCAGCCTGCCGATCGGCACGCGCTCGGGCATCGCGGCGCTTCGGCAGATCGACAAGTCGATCGAGGAGAGCGCCTACGACATGGGCGCGGGCAGCGGCAAGGTGTTCACTTCGATCACGCTGCCGCTCATAAAGGACTCGTTCTTCAGCGGCCTGGTGACCACCTTCGCGCGCAGCGTGACGGCTACCAGCGCGGTCATCTTCCTGATCTCGGCGCGTCACCAGCTGATTACGCCGCAGATCATGACGGTGGTTGACCGCGGCCGGTTCAGCGTCGCCTGCGCCTACGCCACGCTGATGATCGTCATGGTGTACGGCTCCATCGCGGTCATGAACCTGCTGATGCGCTTCTTCGGGGTCAGCCGCCGGCGCAAGGAAGTGATTTGAAGGAGTGAGTATGATGCAATCGAAAAAGGGCGTGCGCCTCGAGCGCGTCAGCAAGATCTATCTGGATCCGAAGACCCACAAACAGTTCAAGGCCGTGGACGCGGTCGATCTCACGATCGAGCCGGGCGAGTTCGTGACGCTGCTCGGCCCGTCGGGCTGCGGCAAGACCACGACACTTCGGATGATCGCCGGGTTTGAAAGCCCCGACGAGGGCGAAATCTACCTGGGCGGGGAGGCGATCAACGCGCTCACGCCCAACAAGCGCGACACGGCGATGGTGTTCCAGAGTTACGCGCTGTTCCCGCATATGAACATCTTCGACAACGTGGCCTACGGGCTCAAACTGCGCAAGGTGCCGCGCGATGAGATCGAGCGCAAGGTGACCGCGATGCTCGACTTGGTAGGCCTGTCCGGCATGGAAAACCGCTACACCAACCAGATGTCGGGTGGTCAGCAGCAGCGGGTGGCGCTGGCGCGCGCGCTGATCGTGGAGCCGGGCGTGCTGCTGTTCGACGAACCGCTCAGCAACCTCGACGCGAAACTGCGCGTCTACATGCGCACCGAAATCCGGCGCATACAGCAGCAGTTCGGGATCACGGCGATCTACGTGACGCACGACCAGTCGGAGGCCATGTCAATCTCCGACCGGATCATCATCATGAACAGGGGCGTGATCGCGCAGGCGGGTACGCCGCGCGAAATCTACTACCATCCGATCAGCGAGTTTGTGGCCGACTTCATCGGCGAGGCCAACTTCCTGCGCGGGCGGGTGGCCGATGTCTCCCAAGGCGTCGTAACCGTGGAGGTGCAGGGCGTCAAGGTGCCGGTCGCCGCGCCCAAGTCGGGCCTCGCGGTCGGCCAGGATGCCACGCTGATGCTGCGCCCCGAGGCCGCGCAGGTGCGCGAGTCGGGCGCGGTGCCCTGTAAGGTGGTGCTCAGCTGCTTCATGGGCTCTTACCAGAGCTACCACGTCACAGTCGGCGACACGCTGCTGCGCATCGCCGACAACTACCCGGTCGGCCGACGCGTGTTCGAGGTCGGGGAAGAGGCCTGCCTCGATTTCGGCCTGCACGACGTGCATGTGATTTGACCGGCGCCTGGCGGCCCCGTTCCCTTATTCACGCGCATGTGGCCGCAGCCAGATGCGCGTGACCCGTTTTCACAATCTTCTCTGGCATTTTCGGGTATCGCGTGCTATAATTGTTTGGATGCTTGTAGGTGGGGGATATTAATGAACGACAGATTGAAGCGGTTTGCGCTGGCGCTGGCTGCGCAGGGGCACGAGGCGGCGCTGATCGCAAGGCCGGAGAACATCCGGTACCTGACCGGCTATACGGGCGAGGGCATGCTGCTGACGGTCGGCATGCAGCCCACGATCCTGACCGATTTTCGCTACGTGGAGCAAGCCGCGCGCCAAGCGCCCGGTTGCTGCTGCGTACGCACCTCCGATCAGAAGAAGCCGCCCGCCTGGGTGGCCGAGCTGATGCGCGAGGCGGATGCGCGCACGCTGGCCTTCGAGGCCGACTACATGACCGTGAGCGCGTTCGAGGCGCTGCAAAGCGCGCTGTTCGGCGTTGCCGTCAAGCCCATGGGCCCGCTGATCGAGGGGCTGCGCCGCGTCAAGGATCAAACGGAACTCGATTCGATCGCGCGCGCGTGCGCCATCGCCGATCAGGCGTTCGAGCAACTGCTGTCCACCATCGCCCTCGGCATGACCGAGCGCGAGGTGGCGATCGAGCTCGACGAGCGGATGCGCCGGTTGGGCTCAGAGGGGCCGGCGTTCGACACGATTGCCGCGGCGGGCGTGAACGGCTCGCTGCCGCACGCGACGCCGTCGGATCATGTGCTTTCGAAGGGCGAGCTGCTCACGCTCGACTTCGGCGCGCGCATCGACGGCTATTGCTCCGACATGACGCGCACCGTCGCGATCGGGCGGCCGGAAGCAAGGCTCGTCGAGCTCTACGACGCGGTGCTCGAGGCGCACGAGGCGGCGCTCCGGGCGGTTGTGGCGGGAGCGAAGGGCCGGACGCTCGACGGCATCGCGCGCAAAATGCTCGACGCGCGCTACCCGGGCGCGTTCGGGCACAGCCTTGGGCATGGCGTGGGGCTGCAAATCCACGAGTCGCCGCGGCTGTCGCAAGCGTCAAGCGACGTGCTCGAAGCGGGCCATGTGGTGACGGTGGAACCGGGCGTATACATCGAAGGCTTGGGCGGATGCCGGATCGAGGATACTGTATTCGTCACCGAGGATGGCTGCATCGATCCGATCAAATCCCCCAAGCGCCTGATTATTTTGTAAGAGGAGGACGGCCCATGATTACGGCAGGAGATTTTCGCAAGGGCATTACGGTGGAGTGGGACAACGGTGTGTGGACGATCGTGGACTTCCAGCACGTCAAGCCGGGCAAGGGCGCGGCATTCGTGCGCACCAAGATCAAGAACATCATGACCGGCGCGGTGCTCGAGCGCACCTTCAATCCCACCGACAAGATGCCCAAGGCCATGATCGAGACCAAGGAGATGCAGTATACCTACTCCGACGGCGACATGTACCACTTCATGGACCTGGAGACCTTCGACGACCTGATGCTGACCGAGGAGCAGTTCGAGGACGCCAAGCCCTTCGTCAAGGAGAACACCAATGTGACGATCCGCTTTTTCAAAGGCTTGCCGTTCTCGGTGGCCGCGCCCAACTTCGTCGAGCTCGAGGTGATCCACACCGAGCCCGGCTTCAAGGGCGACACCGCCTCCAACACCACCAAGCCGGCCACCGTGGAGACCGGCTACACGCTGCAGGTGCCGCTGTTCATCGAGATCGGCGACCGGCTGCAAATCGACACGCGCAACGGCGAATACCTGTCGCGCGCTTGAGGGAAACGATGGCCTATTCTGACGCCGTCTGGCGGGTGCTTTTCCGCCCGCCCGTCCCTGTTCAACCCTTGACGTAGCGCCGCCACGCCTGCGGGTTTCACAGGGGCGACCGGACGAAAAGTTCCCTCGCCAACCGACGTCCGAGCAGACCAACGCTTCCCAACTATTTTCAGGAGGATTCAATCATGAGCGGTTTGAGCGACAAAGTTTCTTACTTGCGGGGCCTGGCGGAGGGTATGAAGCTGGATGAGACGACCAACGAGGGCAAGCTGCTCAGCCAGATCATCGCGGTGCTGGGCGAGGTCAGCGAGAAGATCGACGCGCTGGACGAGGCCTACGAGGAACTGAGCGACTACGTCGAGTGCATCGACGACGACCTCGAGGCGCTGGAACTGCGCGCCGAGGAAGACGACGAGGACGACGAGGACGACGACTTCGCCGGATTCGACGACGATGACGACGACGATGACGACGATGACGACGTCCCCCAGTTGTACCTCGAGGACAGCGAGGATGGAGAGGACGGCGAGGACGACGACGCGCTCGGCATGTACGCCGGCTGCCTGTGCTCGGAGTGCGGCGGCATGTTCAGCGTGGACGTGGGCTACAATGAGGATCAGCTGTTCATCTGCCCCCACTGCGGCAAGCGCGTCAAGGCGGTCGAGATGAACTGCCAGAACGTGCCGGTCGCCGAGGCCACGGGCGAGGATGAGGACGACGACGAATAGCGGTCAGGAGGATGCGATATGGCGAGGGGCGGCGGATTCCCCGGCATGATGGGCGGCGCGCAGATGCAGCAGTTGGCGCGCCAGGCGCAGAAGCTCCAGCAGAACATGGAAAAGCTGCAGGCGGAGCTGGACGCGCGCGAGTTTGAAGCCTCGTCGGGCGGCGGCATGGTGAATGTCAAGGTAAACGGCAAGCGGGAGCTGCTAAGCCTTGCCATCAAGCCCGAGGCGGTCGACCCGGACGACGTCGAAATGCTGCAGGATCTGGTGCTGGCGGCGATCAACGAGGCCATGCGCCAGGCGACCGAGACCGTCGAGCGCGAAATGGGCAAGGTGACCGGCGGGATGAGCATGCCGGGGCTGTTTTGATGGGCGGCGGTATCGAGCCGATACAAAAAATGGTCAACCAGCTCTCGAAGCTGCCCGGTATCGGGCAGAAGACGGCGCAGCGGTTGGCCTATTACATCGTGTCGCTGAATGAGGAGCAGGTGCGGGAACTCGCCGGGGCGATCTACAACGGCAAGAAGAACGTTCATTTTTGCCCGGTCTGCGGCAACTATACCGACAGGGATCCCTGCGCGCTGTGTGCCGACCCGGCGCGCGACGCGTCGATCCTGTGCGTGGTGCGCGATCCGCGCGACGTGGCCGCCATGGAGCGCATGCGCGACTACCGGGGCGCCTACCACGTGCTGCACGGCGTGATCTCGCCGATGGACGGCGTGGGGCCCGACGACATCCGCATACGCGAGCTGATGGCCAGGCTTTCGGACGGCGCGGTCAAGGAAGTGGTGCTGGCCACCAACCCCGACATCGAGGGCGAGGCCACCGCTTCTTACATCGCGCGCCTGATCCGTCCGATGGGCATCACCGTAACGCGCATCGCGCACGGCGTACCGGTCGGCGGCGATCTGGAGTATACCGATGAGGTGACGCTGGCGAAGGCCTTTGAAGGGCGAAGGGAGCTGTGACATGAACTACGACGTAATCATCGTGGGCGGCGGCGCGGCCGGGCTGACCGCCGCGCTGTACGCCGCGCGTGCGGGCGCGAGCACACTGCTGCTCGAGGGCACGCTGATCGGCGGGCAGACCTCCACCACCGACGTGCTGGAGAACTACCCGGGCTTTCTCAAGGTCGGCGGGCCCGAGCTCATGATGGAGATGGAGAAGCAGGCGATCGCCGCCGGGGCCGAGGTGCGCTACGAATCGGCGCGCGCGGTCGATCTCAACGCCAAGACCGTGTCTACGCGCAAGGTCACCTATCAGGCGCGCGCGATGATCCTGGCCACCGGGGCGCGGCGCAAGAAGCTGGGTGTGCCCGGCGAGGACGCGCTCACCGGGCGCGGCGTCTCCTACTGCGCCACCTGTGACGGCACACTCTACAAAAACAAGCGCGTCGCCATTGTCGGCGGCGGGCGCACCGCGGTCGAGGACGCGCTGTACCTGGCCAACATCTGCGAGCACGTCACGATCATCCACCGCCGCGACAGCCTGCGCGCCGAAGAGGCCATGATTCGGCGCGTGCTCAAGCACGACAAGATGACGGTGCTCTGGAACCACGTGGTCAGCTCGATGGAGGAGGCCGAAGGTGGGCTCAAGCTCAACCTGAACTCGACGGTCGGCGCTCCGGCTTCGTCGCTCGAGTGCGCCGGCTGCTTCCTGGCCGTGGGTACCGAGCCGGTCTCGACGCTCTACAAAGATCAGTTGACGCTGGACGAGGCCGGCTACGTACCGGCGGGCGAGGACACGCTGACGCAGGTGCCCGGCGTGTTTGTGGCGGGCGATTTGCGCGCGAAGCAGCTCCGGCAGGTGGTGACGGCGGCGTCCGACGGCGCGGTGGCGGCGTCGGAGGCCGCCAAGTACCTGAACACGCTCGGCTGAGCGACCTTAACTACCAATGAAATTTCGGAGTACGGTACATGCGGGCTGACAGAGGGAAAAAACGCAATGTGGGGCGCACGTTTGAGCTGACGCGGCGGTTCGCGCCCTACTTTAAGCCATATGTGGGGATCTTGGCGCTCGATTTGTTCTGTGCCGCGCTGACCAGCGTGTGCGAGATCGCGCTGCCCCTGATCGCGCGCTACGTGACCGACGCGGGTATGAACGACCCCGCGTCGCTGACGGTCACGCGCATCGTTCAAATTGGGACGCTGTACCTAACGCTGCGGCTGATCGACACCTTGGCGTATTACTACCAGATGAACCAGGGCCACGTGATGGGCGCGCGGATTGAAACCGACCTGCGCCGGGAACTGTTTGGCCATCTGCAGGAGCTGTCGCTGGGCTACTACGACAACGCCAAGGTGGGCCAGTTGATGTCGCGCATCACCACCGACCTCAACGAGGTCACCGAGTTCGCGCACCACTGCCCCGAAGAATTCTTCGTGGCGGCGATCAAGATCGGGGTATCGTTCGGCATCTTGATGTCGGTCGACGCTTTGCTGACGCTGGTCGTATACGCAGCGATCCCGCTGATGATTTTGAGCCTGTCGCGCTTCAACCGCAAGATGCGCGAATCGTTCCGCGCCTCGCGCGCGCAGTTGGGCGATCTGAACGCCCAGGTGGAGGACAGCCTGCTGGGCATCCGGGTGGTCAAGGCGTTCGGCAACGAGGGGATCGAGGAGGAAAAGTTCGAGCGCGGCAACGGCGGCTTTTTGCGGATCAAGCGCGCGATGTACAAGTGGATGTCCTGGTTCCACGCCACGGTCAGGCTGTTCGACGGGCTGATGTACCTGCTGGTGCTGGTGCTGGGGGCGCTGTCGATGCGCCTGGGTCGCATTACGCCGGCCGACCTCGTAGCGTATCTGATGTACGTCGCGATGCTGCTCAGCTCCGTGCGGCGCGTCGTGGAGTTCACCGAGCAGTTCCAGCGCGGCGTGACCGGGCTCGAGCGCTTCTTCGAGGTGATGGACGAGGAAGTCGCCATCCACGATACGCCGGGCGCGAAGCCGATCGAGCATGTGCGCGGCGATATCACATTCGAAGACGTCAGCTTCAGCTATGGCGGCTCGAGCGGCAATGTGCTGACAGGCATCAACCTGCACATGTCGGCGGGGCAGACGGTGGCGCTGGTCGGCCCGTCGGGCGGCGGTAAAACCACGCTGACCAACCTGATCCCGCGGCTGTACGAGGCGACCGGCGGGCGGATCCTGCTCGACGGGGTGGATACGAAGAACATCACGCTTAAGTCGCTACGCGCAAACATCGGCATGGTGCAGCAGGACGTATACTTGTTTGCGGGCAGCATCCGCGACAACATCGAGTACGGTCGGCCGGGCGCGAGCCAGGCGGATGTGGTCAGGGCCGCCCGGATGGCCGGTGCGCATGAGTTCATCGAGCAGCTGAGCGATGGATATGACACCTTCGTGGGCGAGCGCGGGGTCAAGCTGTCGGGCGGACAGAAGCAGCGCGTCGCGATTGCGCGCGTGTTCCTGAAGAACCCGCCGGTGCTGATCCTGGACGAGGCGACGAGCGCGCTCGACAACGAGAGCGAGCTGCTCGTGCAGCGCTCGCTTGAGGCGCTGATGGCCGGGCGCACCACCTTCACGATCGCGCACCGGTTGACCACGATCCGCAACGCCGACCGCATCCTGGTGCTGACCGAGCGAGGCATCGAGGAGCAGGGCACGCGCGAGGAACTGCTCAACTTGGACGGGCTGTACGCCTCGCTCGAGCGCGCGTACGGTGTGCTCGATCGGGTGGAGTGACCCTCGCAATCCGGCTGCGGCCGCATGCGAGGGAGGGGGTTGCGGGGGAACCGGATTGCTGAAGAGCCTGCGGGGTTTTCCGGACGCGACATGGAGAGGGCTCCGGCCCTTCGAACCTCCCGGGGTCTTGTGGGCGATTGTGCAGCGGAGTTTCCCCAAACGGCACAATTGTGCCATTGCGCCCGGTCGCGGGCTGTGTTACAATGAACATGGAGGGGGCTGGTTGGCGCTTGTTTACTCGTTTCCTGTTGTCGCTGCCAGCACTCATAGGCCAGTTTTTCAAGTTTGCGTTCATCGTTGCGGTGATCGGCTCGATGGCGTTCGCGTTCGGACAGCTGCTGCCCCGCAAGAATTTCGAATACCGCAAGTATCCCTACGCGTCTCTCGCCTGGGAAAAGGACGGTATGCTCTACCAGCGGATTCGCATCCAGCGCTGGAAGGACAAGGTGCCCGACATGAGCCAGTACGTCAAGAGCGCGGTTCGCAAGAAGATCACGGTCTTCCGCAGCGCCGAGTACATCGAGACGCTGATCCTCGAAACCTGCGTAGCTGAGTTTGTGCACTGGGTGCTGATCTTAGTCAGCCCGCTGTTCCTGATCTTCATGGACAGCCCTGGCAACTGGGGATGGACGGCGTTTTACGCGGTGGGCAACGTGCCCTTCATCCTGATCCAGCGCTACAACCGACCGAGGTTGGTCGGTCTGCTCGACCGGCAGCAACCTCGGCAGTCCGAGGTATGCCCCGCCTAGCGGGGCTGTGGGTACGCGCTCGCCGGGTCACGCCCAAAGCCCCGCGGACCAGCAAATAACTTGACTGAGAGGAACACCTTGATGGAATGGATCATCCTGGCGATCAGCGCAATCAGCGCGATCTATATACTCTACCACGCCTACATCGGCGTCGTAGGCAACCTCAAGGAACTCGAGCCGATCCCCTATGCCGCGCCCGGCAAGCGTCTCGCGTTGGTCATCCCGGCGCGCAACGAGGCGCGCGTGGTAGGCCTCTTGATCGACAGCCTTAACAAGCAGCGCTACCCGCGCGAGTTGTTTGACATCTACGTCATCCCCAACAACTGCATCGACGACACCGAGCAGGAGGCGCGGCGCGCCGGCGCGCACATCTTGTATTGCCCGGAGGAGACGCACTCGAAGGGCGAGGTGCTTCACCATACTTTCGCGCAGTTGCTCGAGTCTGAGCGCGCCTACGACGGCTTTGTGATCTTCGACGCCGACAACATCGCCGACAGCGGCTTCTTGCAGGTGGTCAACAACGCGATGGCGGCCGGCTACCAGGTGGGCCAGGCCTACCGCGACAGCAAGAACCCCGACGACAGCTGGATCGCGGGCTGCACTTCGATGTTCTTCTGGTTTATGAACCGCTTCTTCAATCACCCGCGCGCCGCGCTCGGGCTGTCGGCGTCGCTCAACGGTACCGGCGTCATGGTGGGCGCCGATTTTTTGCGGCGCCACGGCTACAACACCACTACGCTGACTGAGGACCTGGAGTTCAGCGCCCAGTGCGCGCTGGCCGGCGAGAAGATCGCGTGGATGGAAGAGGCCATTTTCTACGACGAACAGCCGCTGAAGTTAAAAGACTCGTTCATCCAGCGCCGGCGCTGGGCCGCGGGTTCCCGCCAATGCGCGCAAAAATACCTGTGGTCGCTCTTTGCGCGCGCGCCCAAAAGCAAGCTGTGCCTGGACGTGGCGATGCACTTTCTAAGCGTATACACCGTCATATTGGGCCTGGTGCCCGTCGTGCTGACGATCGCCACGCTGGTGCGCCGCATGGCGACGAACTTCGGGCAGGGCATCGAGGAGGCGCTGTACCTGATAGCCGTGCTGTTTGCCAGCAGCTTCTTCAGCGGCGCGCTGATTACGCTGATCGTGTGCTCGCTCGAGACGAAGCTGCGCAAGCAGCGCATGACCGAAGTGATGACTTTGGGTTGGTTCATGATGACCTGGTTGCCCATCAATCTGATCGGTTTTTTGTGGCGGCCGCCGACGTGGACGGCCATCCCGCACACCAACGACATCGGCATTGAGGACTGTGAGCGACAGAACGTGCCGATCCGGCCGCTGGCAAAAAAGGAAACGTCGCTATAGGGGCGGATGTAAAGGAATCGCAGCACCAAACCCGCGCATGGTGACGGGGTTTGTGACGCGCCCGACCGCGCCCGGCGGGCGAGGAAAGGAGGGCGTCAGCCCGATGAGCACGCGATGCCGAAGGGCATCACGCGGGCACCGCTTCCGAAGGGCCGGGGCGGCGTTGCGAATGGAGAAGGCCCCACCGTATCCCGTTCCCCGCGCCGCCGCATCGGTGGCCCAGGCAATCGGAGCGCGCTGAGTCCGAGCCAAGGCGCGCGGCGTCCTGGATGTTCTGCAAGTGAAGGCGTCGCCCGACGGGCGGCGTTTTTTCCTTGGCCGCACCGTGCGGTGCCGAACCGCCGCCCGGCGCTAAGGTTTCCCTTGGCCGCACCGTGCGGTGCCGAACCGCCGCCCGGCGCTAAGGTTTCCCTTGGCCGCACCGCAGGCAGCGCGGCGGGCCTTTACGCGCGCTTGACAATCGCCTGCGCGCACGGTATAATGTTGCAAACAGACCGGTTTCTAGTAACGAGAAAAGACCGAAGCAGGTTTTTTAGGATTTGGAACCGACCGGAGGTGTGCGCGGTGAAGAAGGGCGATGCGCGGCGGCAGGCCATCCTGCAAACGGCTGAACGGCTGTTCTTCGACAGGGGCTACGAGGAGGTCTCGGTGCAGGACATTCTCGACGAGACGCAACTGTCGAAGGGCGGGTTTTACCACCATTTTGAATCGAAGCTCACGCTGCTCGAGGAGATCTGCGAGGAGCGGGCGCAGGCGGCCTGCGCGCGCGGCGAACAGGCGGCGCGCGAGGCGGGCGAGGATGCGGTCGCCCAGTTCAACGCGCTGTTTCGGCACGGCGCGTTCTTCGCCGAGGATAACGTCCGCTACATCGCGCTGATGATGCGCACCGCCTACGGTACCTCGCTGAGCCAACTGCGCGAGCGCATGCGCATGACCCAGCTCAAGGAGTTCGAACCGGTGCTGCGAAACATCCTGATCGCCGGCATGGAGCAGCAGGTGTTCTACCTGTCCACGCCCGACAGCATGGCGCGGCTGATTATCCTGCTGGCCGGCAATGTCACCGATGAGGTGGCTTTCATCCTGGCGCGGCCCCAGCCGAAGCCGGGCGACATGGCGCAAATCATGGAACTGCTGCATGCCTACCGCACCGCGGTCGAGCTGATGCTCAACGCGCCGCACGGCTCGATCGAGCTGATCGATATGGTGCGCGTGGCCGAGGTGGTCAAGTCGCTGTATGTGCTGGCCGGTCGGCCGTTGCCCAGTGAGGCGCTCGTGCCGTTGGGATAGATGGAACCGATTGACAGGGCCGCCAGTCTATGCTGGTGAGCCATCCTCCGGATGGACGAGAGGAGAGCACATGTTTCAAAAGATGACGCGCGCGTTGCTTTTGCTGATGCTGGTTCTGATGCTCGGCGCGATCGCCATGGCACGGCCGGCCGACGCGCCGGTCTCAACGCCGAACACGACGCCCACAGAGGCGGATGTCATCCGCCCGGACCTGCCGGAAGCGACGCCGGCATCGACGCCGAGCGCGACGCCGAGCGAAGCGGCGATTGCGCCCCATCTGGCCGGCGCGGGGGCGGGCGCGATGGCGGCTGCGCTGATCGACGGCGCCGACGCGGCCGAGGCCACGGGCAGGCTCACGGGGCTCAAGATCGGCATCGATCCGGGGCATCAGTTGCACGCCAACAATGCGTATGAGCCGATCGCACCGGGCAGCAAGCATACCAAACCCAAGGTCTCCTCGGGCACCCAGGGCGTCAAGACCCGCGCGAGCGAGCATGCGGTCAACTTGCAGGTGTCGCTCAAGCTCAAGGAGGCGCTGCTCGCCGAGGGGGCCGAGGTGCTGATGACGCGCGAGACCGAAGACGTGGACATCTCCAACATCGAGCGCGCCGTGATGATGAACGAGGCCGGCGCCGACTTGGTGCTGCGCATCCACTGCAACGGCTCCGAAGGGCCGGGGGCCAAGGGAACGGAGCTGTTTGTGCGCAAGACCGGCTCGCGCGCGGACGAGTGCGATGCCGCGGCGCAGGTGCTGCTGAAGGCGATGGTCGAGGCCACGGGCGCGAAGAAGCGCGGCGTGACGCATAACGACAGCTACACCGGCCTCAACTGGTCGGAAGTGCCCAGCATTTTGGTCGAGATGGGCTTCATGAGCAACCCCGCGGAGGATGTGCTGCTGAGCGATCCGGAATATCAGGATAAACTGGTGAGCGGCATGGTGGAGGGGATCGCGGAGTACTTCGGGCGAAACTGATATCAAATGGGACGGCAGGCCAACGTGTATGGCGTGTTTTTGAGGGCAATTCATAGGGGCGACCACAGGTCGCCCCTAAATCTGTACGCGTTGCATGTTCATGCGCAAACGGGTCGGACGACGCGCAATACGCCTTGCTCGAACGCGCACAGGTAGCCGCTGCCGCTCGGTACGCGCCAATCGAAATAATCGCGCCGCGGCAGCGCGCGCTCGGACAAAAGCGCCATCAGCGTGCCTCCGTGCGCTACGATCGCGGTGTTTTCGTGCTCGGGAAAAGCGGGCAGCGCGTCGAACGCGCGCAGCGTGCGCCGCACGAAGGCCTCGCGCGATTCGCCGCCCGGAAAGGGCGACATGCCGCCCGAGTCGATCCAGGCCTGATAGCGCGCGTCGCCCTCGAGCTCGGCGTGATTATGGTATTCGAACGCACCGAAGTCGCACTCGCGGAAGCCTTCAACCGGCGTGAGCGGCGCGCATGGGTAGATCAGCCGCGCCGTCTCCAGCGCGCGGCGCATCGGGCTTACGTAGACGAGCGCGGCGGGCGGGAACTGAAGCGCCGCGAGCGCCGCGCGTCCCTCGGCCGACAGGGGCTCGTCGGTTCGACCCACGTAGCGGCCCTCGAGGTTGCCCAATGTCGCGCCGTGGCGCAGCAAGATCACCATCCGATCACCGCTGCGGCCATCGCCGCCAACTCGCAGATTTGCAGGAAGAACCCGGCCAGGTCGCCGGTGATGCCGCCGAACTGGCGGTAGGCCATGAAGCGGTAGTACAGCAGCATAAGCGCCGAGGCGATCAGCGCCCGCGCGCCGCGCGCAGGGCTTGAAAGCAGCATCAGCGCGGCGGCCAGCAGCGCCCACAGCGCGAGCGTCAGGCGCACAGCGCCGGTTTGCGCGCTGCCCTTGAATGTGGCCAGCAGCCCGGTAGGCCTCGCGCTTTTCAGCGTGAGCAGCATCAATCCGCTAAGCGCGCGCGACAGCACGAACGACAGCGCGACCACATACGCCGTGCCGCCGGCCATCGGCTCGGCCAGTACGCCGAGCATAAGCAACAGATAGGCGGCGCAGCCCATAATGCCGAACGCGCCCACGTGCGGATCGCGGAGGATTTCAAGTTTCCGCTCGCGCGGTTGGCGCGACGACAGCGCGTCCATCGCGTCGATGAACCCGTCCATGTGGATGCCGCCGGAAATCAAAAGCGGCGCGACGGTGAGCAACGCGCCGGTCAGCAGCGCGCCCATCGACAGCGCCGCCGCCGCGTACCGCAAGAGCAGCAAGGACGCGCCGATCAGCGCGCCCACGGCGGGGAAGAAGCATAGGCTGTAGCGCAGGTTGTCCTCGGTGAACGCGCACTGCGGCATGGGAATTTTCGAATAGGTCGAAAACGCCAGGGCCAGCGATCGCAAGAGGCGCATGGGTGTTTCCTTTCATGCCGATTATTGGGGCGTATAGGCGGGCAGGTGAATCTCGTCGAAGGTGCTGTTCTGCCGGTAGACGTTAAGCGCCATGTCGATCAGCGGCAGCAGCGCCACCGCGCCGGTGCCCTCGCCGAGCGCCATTTGCGCGTGCAGCACGGGCGGCGGAAGGCCCAGCGCCTCGAGCACGCACTGCCCGGCGAGCTCCCGGCTGAGGTGCGAGGTCAGCATGTAGTCGCGCGCCGCCGGCAGCAGCCGCGCCGCGATCAGCGCCGCGACGCCCGAGATCAGCCCGTCGATCACGACCGGCAGGCCGCGCCGCGCGCCGCCCAGAAATACGCCCGCCATCGCCGCCAGATCGAACCCGCCGAGCTTCGACAGCACGTCGATCGGATCGCCCGGGTCGGGGCGATTGAGCGCAATCGCGCGCTCGATCGCCGAGCGCTTGAGCATGAGGCCCGCCTCCGACAGCCCCGCGCCCCGGCCGGTCACCGCCTCGGGTGACAGCCCCAATAGCGCGGCGGCCACCGCACCCGAGGTGGTGGTGTTGCCGATGCCCATTTCGCCGGTGAGCAGGAGCTGATAGCCCTGATCGGCGCAAGTCTCCGCCAGCTCGATGCCGATTTCGATCATCGCCTGCGCCTCGCCGCGCGTCATGGCGGGCCCGGCCGCGATGTTGCCGGTCCCGTAGGCCAGCTTGCGGCGCAGCAAGGCGGGGCAGTCGACGTCCGTCGCCAGCCCCGAGTCCACCGCGACCACATCGGCGCGCGCCGCGCGCGCCATGGCGTTCACGCTGGCCGCGCCGCGCGCGATGTTTTCAGCCACCAGGGCGCTCACCTCGCGCCCGACCTGGCTCACGCCCTCGCACACCACGCCGTTGTCGGCGCACAGCACCAGCACACAGCGCCGGTCGATTGACACATCACAGCTCTGTTGCATGCCCGCGATGCGTACCACCATCTGCTCGAGCAGCCCCAGTCCGTTGAGCGGCTTGGCGATGCCGTCCCAGCGCTTTTGCGCCATGCGCATGGCGGCTTCGTCGAGCGGCCTGATCTCCCGGATCACGAAACCCCTCCCTTATGGATGAACGCGTCAACACCGCTCGCAGACTGTTCCCTGCGATGGGAATGCGGCGTTGTGGAAACTATACCACCCCGTGGGCGACCATCGAGTCGGCCACCTTGGTAAAGCCCGCGATGTTCGCGCCCACGATGAAGTTGTCCTTATGGCCGTACTTTTCGGCCGCGGCGCTCATCTGGCGGTAGATGCCCGCCATGATGCCCTTGAGGCGCTGATCGACCTCCTCGAACGTCCAGCTCAGCCGCAGGCTGTTCTGGCTCATTTCGAGCGCGCTCGTGGCCACGCCGCCGGCGTTGGCGGCCTTGCCGGGCGCGAAAAGCACGCCGGCCTTGAGGAAGGCGTGCGCGGCGTCGGGCGTAGTGGGCATATTGGCCCCCTCGCCGACCGCGACGACGCCGTTTTTAATCAGCGCCTCGGCGTGGTTCAGGCGCAGCTCGTTCTGAGTGGCGCAGGGCAGCGCCACGTCGCAGGCCACGTCCCAGATCGAGCCGTCCTCGTGGTACTCGGCCTGCGGGCGGTAGGAAGCATAGGCCGACAGCCGGCCGCGGTTGACTTCCTTGATTTCTTTCACGGCGTCGAGGTCGACGCCCCGGGCGTCGTAGATCCAGCCGGTGGAATCGCACATCGCCACCACGATCGCGCCGTGCTGCGCGGCCTTCTCGGCGGCGTAGATCGCCACATTGCCCGAACCCGACACCACGACGCGCTTGCCTTTCAGGCTCATGCCGCGCGCGCCCAGCATCTCGTTCATCAGGTAGACCAGACCGTAGCCGGTGGCCTCCTTGCGCGCGAGCGAGCCGCCGTAGGTGAGGCCCTTGCCGGTCAGCACGCCCTCGTACAGGCCCGTGATGCGCTTGTATTGGCCGTAGAGGAAGCCGATCTCGCGCGCGCCGGTGCCGATGTCGCCCGCCGGCACGTCCACGTCCGCGCCCAGATATTTGTAGAGCTCGGTCATGAAGCTCTGGCAGAACGCCATCACCTCGCGGTCCGACTTGCCCTTGGGGTCAAAGTCGCAACCGCCCTTGCCGCCGCCGATCGGCAGGCCCGTCAGGCTGTTCTTGAAGGTCTGTTCGAAGCCCAAGAACTTGAGTATGCTCAGGTTGACCGAGGGGTGCAGCCGAAGGCCGCCCTTGTACGGGCCGATCGCGTTGTTGTACTGCACGCGATACCCCTTGTTCACGCGTACCGCGCCGCCGTCGTCTACCCAGGGCACCCGAAACAGGATCACGCGGTCGGGCTCGACCATTCGCTCGAGGATGCCGTGCTTGCGGTAGAGCGGGTTCACATCGACGACCGATTCGAGCGACTCGAGCACCTCGGTAGCGGCTTGGTGGAATTCCACCTCGCCCGGATTGCGGCGGATCAGATCCTGAAGAACTTCCTGAACGTACGGCATGTGCAGTTGTCCCCTCTCCGTTGAGTGAATTATGCAGGATAGAATTCGAAATCCTGCACAAATTTGATATTATTGTAGGGGAATTGGCCGCAACTGTCAATCCCGTAGATCAAAGTGTTCAAAAAGATTATGTAAAACCCGACAAGGACGCGCCTCCAGAAATCTTAAATATCATGTTCGGCGGCGCGCTTGTTTGCATAGGGAAGGCGTGGTATAATAAAATGGTTTATCCCATAAGGAGGACGGTGCTTTGAACCTTTCCGATCGAATCGACGCGCTGTTGATGCGGGTGGAAAAACCGGTGCGCTACATGGGCGCGGAGTTTGGCGCTGTGATAAAGGATGCGCGCGCGGTGGACGTGCGGTACGCATTTTTGTTTCCCGACACCTACGAGGTCGGCATGTCCCACCTCGGGATGAAGATCCTGTACGACGCGATCAACCGGCGGGACGACGCCTGGTGCGAGCGGGTGTTCTCGCCCTGGGTGGATATGGAGGACGCGATGCGCGAGGCGGGGGTGCCGCTTTTTTCGCTTGAGTCGCGCACGCCGGTAAAGGAATTCGATCTATTGGGCATCACGCTCCAGTATGAAATGAGCTATACCAACATCCTGTCGGCGCTGTCGCTGTCCGGCATTGCGCCGAGGGCAGCCGAGCGCGCGGACGGCCCGTTCGTGATCTGCGGCGGCCCGTGTGCATTCAACCCCGAGCCGCTCGCCGACTTCGTCGATCTGTTCGTGCTGGGC
The DNA here is from genome assembly GCF_051162045.1 of Anaerozeibacter quisquiliarum. Classification (NCBI taxonomy): domain Bacteria; kingdom Bacillati; phylum Bacillota; class Clostridia; order Eubacteriales; family Anaerozeibacteraceae; genus Anaerozeibacter; species Anaerozeibacter quisquiliarum. Next base: position 34,714 of record NZ_JBISDI010000015.1, on the reverse strand, counting down.
GACGGCGAGCAGTCGACGCTTGAGACGATCGACGTCTACAAGGCGTGGAAGGCGTCGGGCGCGCCCCGAAGCGAATATCTGAGGCAGGCGGCACAGATCCAGGGGGTGTACGTGCCCTCGCTCTACGACGTTTCCTATCATGAGGACGGCACCATAAAGGCGATTTCGCCCAAGAGCGGTTCCAACGCGCCCGCGCAGGTCAAGAAGGCGCTGGTGACCGACTTGAACGCCGCCGTTTATCCCGAGGGGCTGGTCGTGCCCTACGGCGACGTGGTGCACAACCGCATCATGCTCGAAATCTTCCGCGGGTGCACGCGCGGCTGCCGATTCTGTCAGGCCGGCATGATCTACCGCCCGGTGCGCGAGCGAGGCCGCGAGCAGCTGCTTAAGATGGCCGAACGGCTGGTGAATGCGACCGGCTACGACGAAATCTCGCTGATGAGCCTGTCGAGCGGCGACTATTCCTGCCTGCCGGAGCTGGCGCGCGACATGATTGAGAAGTTCCACGACCGGCGCGTCAAGGTGTCGCTGCCCTCGCTGCGCATCGACTCGGTGGTCAAGGACGCGCTCAAGGAGACGCAGAAGGTGCGCAAGACCGCGCTGACGCTGGCCCCCGAGGCCGGTACGCAGCGGCTGCGCGACGTGATAAACAAGGGCGTGACCGAGGACGACCTGCTGCGCGCGGTGAATGACGCGTTCGAGGCGGGCTGGTCGCAGGTGAAACTGTACTTCATGCTGGGCCTGCCCACCGAGACCGACGAGGACGTGGACGGCATCGCCGACCTCGCGCGCAAGGTGCAGCGCTGCTACTTTGCCCGGCCCAAGGCCGAGCGCGCGCCGGGTCTTCGGATCACCGTGAGCGCGTCGGTGTTCGTGCCCAAGCCGTTCACCCCGTTCCAGTGGTCGGGCCAGCTCGACCGCGAGGCGGTGATCGCGCGCCAGCAGCGGCTCAGGGCACAGCTGAAAAGTATCAAGGGCGTGGAGTTCAAGTACCACGCGCCCGATTTGAGCCTGGTCGAAGCGGTGTTTGCGCGGGGCGACCGGCGGCTGGGCTCGGCACTCGAACGGGCCTGGCAATTGGGCTGCCGTTTCGACGGTTGGAGCGACCAATTCCGGTTCGACCTGTGGATGCGGGCGTTCGAAGAAACGGGGCTCGATCCGCTGTTCTACGCCGAGCGCGAGCGGCAAGTGGGCGAGGTGTTCCCCTGGAGCCACTTGGACGCCGGGGTAACCGAAGCCTTTTTGCGCGTCGAATGGGCGCGCGCGCAGCGCGCCGAGGTCACGCCCGACTGTCGGCTTCATTGCGTGGGCTGCGGTATGAACCGCTACGAGGGGGCGTGCGTATGAGGGCCATCTATCGGTTCGGCAAGGCGCGGCGGCTGATGTGCGTGTCGCACCTGGATCTACAGCGCTTTATGCAGATGGCGCTTCGGCGCACCCAATTGCCCGTGGCCTACTCGCAGGGCTTCAACCCGCACCCGCTGTTATCGTTCGCGTCGGCGCTGGCGATGGGCTGGACCAGCGAGTGCGAGCTGATGGACATCAAGATGGATAAGCCAATCGACGAGGATTTCGCGTTCGGGCAAATGCGCGCGGCGCTTCCGCCCGATTTGCCGCTGTACGCGGTCCGTCTGGTGGACGACCGCCACCCGGCGCTGATGGCGCGCCTGAATATGGCCGATTATCGGGTGTCCGTTGCCGGGGAAGGCGCGGACGAGGTCGCCGCGGCGTTGCCCGGGTATCTGGCCGAGCGCGAGGTCGTCGCGCTGCGTAAAACCAAGTCGGGCGAGAAACCGACCGATATCCGACCGATGTCGGTTTCTGTCGAAACGCATAGAACCGAGGAGGGATACGACTTCTCGATGCGGCTGATGCTGACCGAGCGCGCCACGCTCAAGCCCGACCTGCTGCTCAAGGTGCTGGCCGAGCGCGCGGGGGTCGCGCCCCCCGCCGCCCGCATCCACCGCACCGCGCTGCTGGCCGCAGACGGACAGGGCCGGCCGGTCGACCTGTTCAGCCTCGAAGGGGTGGACGGCGCATGAAGCAATTGCTGCTCGAATCGCGCGCGGGCCAGACCCGACTGGCACTGCTCGAGGACGGCTCTCTGTCGGAGCTATACGTCGAGCGCGAGGGCCGCGAAAAGCTCGTGGGCAATCTGTACCTCGGGCGGGCGATGAACGTGCTGCCGGGTATGCAGGCGGCGTTCGTGGACATCGGCCTTTCCAAGAACGGTTTTTTGTACGCGGGCGACATACAGCTCGACAGGCGAAGCCTCGGGCCGGACGCCGCGGCGCTGGAGCAGGCGCTCTCCGGGCAGTCGATCAGCAAGCTGATCCGGCCCGGCCAGGAAGTGCTGGTGCAGGTGGTCAAGGAGCCGGGCGGGGATAAGGGCCCGCGCCTGTCGATGAACGCCACGCTGCCGGGGCGCATGGCGGTGCTGCTGCCCACGCTGAGCTACGTCGGGGTGTCGCGGCGCATCGAGTCGCCCGCCGAGCGCGACCGGCTGCGCGCGCTGGCAGAGCGGCTGAAACCCCAAGGCATGGGGCTGATCGTGCGCACCGCGGCGGACGGCGCGGGCGAGGAAGCGCTCGCGCGCGACATCGCCTACCTGGTCCGGCTGTGGGATTCGATCGTGGAGCGCGCCCGATACGCGATCGCGCCCAGCCTTGTCCACCGCGATTTGTCGCTCACGCATCGCGCGGTGCGCGACATGCTGCTGCCGGACGTGGAATCGCTGACGGTGGACGGTGAATCGGCGCTTACGGCGGCGCGCGCGCACGCCGCGATGCTGTCGGATGAGTTGCCCGCCAAGATCAGACCGCATTCGGATTCGTATCCGCTGTTCGAAGCCCACCGCATAGACGCGCAGACGGAAAAGGCGCTGGGGCGCAAGGTATGGCTCAAAAGCGGCGGGTACCTGGTGTTCGACTACGCCGAGGCGCTGACCGTGATCGACGTGAACACCGGTCGGTATGTGGGCAGGAAGACGCTGTCGGATACGGTGTTTGAGATCAACCGCGAGGCGGCCTCCGAGATCGCGCGCCAGCTTCGGCTGCGCGACATCGGCGGCATCATCGTGATCGACTTCATCGACATGGACTTGGACGAGCACCGCGAAGCGCTGCTCGCCCATTTCGCCCAGGCGCTGAAGCGCGACCGCACCAAGACCAACCTGGTGGGGCTGACCGGCCTGGGCTTGGTCGAAATGACGCGCAAGAAGGTACACCAGCCGCTGCACACGATCCTGACCGAGACCTGCCCGACCTGCCAGGGCAGCGGCCGGGTGGTCAACGGACAGGCGCATAAGGCGCGCAAACGGACAGGAGAAAATCATGAAACGAAGTGATCCCCCGGTCATCGCCCGCGAGCAGTTGGACGAGCAGCGCGCATACATGGACAGCGTGCGCGCGATCGTGCCCGCCGGGTGCAGATACATGATCGTGACGATGGGCTGTCAGATGAACGTGCGTGATTCCGAATCGCTTTCCGGCATGCTGGATCAGATGGGCTATGAGGCCTGCGCGTCGCGCGAGGACGCCGACCTGATCCTGTACAACACCTGCTGCGTGCGCGAAAACGCCGAAAACAAGGCGCTGGGCAATGTGATCTGGCTCAAGGAGCTCAAGAAGGACAAACCCGAGCTGATGATCGCGGTCGGCGGCTGCATGATGCAGGAAGCCGGCATGGCCGAGCGGCTGAAGAAACAGTACCCGTTCATCGACCTGATGTTCGGCACCCACAATCTTTATAGGTTCCCGGAGCTGCTCCACCGCGCGCTGAGCGAGCGAGCGCCGATCGCCGAGGTGCTGCCCGAGGGCGCGATCGTCGAGGGCTTGCCCGCCGCGCGCTCCAATCGCCACAGCGCGTTTCTGTCGATCATGCAGGGCTGCAACAACTTCTGCTCCTACTGCATCGTGCCCTATGTGCGCGGCCGGGAGCGCTCGCGGCGGGTGGACGACATACTGGACGAGGCGAAGGGGCTGCTGGACGCGGGCGTAAAGGAGATCACGCTGCTCGGCCAGAACGTCAATTCCTACGGCGGCGGCGGGCGCGCGTTCGCCGAGCTGCTGTACCGGCTCGACGCGCTCGGCGTGCCGCGCATCCGCTTCATGACCTCCCACCCGAAGGATTTGTCGGACGAGGTCATCGCGGCCTACGGCGAGCTTAAGCGCCTGGCCCCTCAACTGCACCTGCCGGTGCAGGCCGGAAACGACCGGATTCTGTCCTTGATGAACCGGGGGTATACGCGGGAACGCTATCTCGATCTGGTCGGGAAGCTGCGCGCCGTGTGCCCGGATGTGGGGCTGACCAGCGACATCATCGTGGGCTTCCCGGGCGAGACCGAGGCGCAGTTCGAGGACACGATGTCCTTGGTGCGCGAGGTGCGCTTCGACGCGGCGTTCACCTTCATCTACTCGCCGAGAACCGGCACCGCGGCGGCCGACATGCCCGACCCAACGCCGCCCGAGCAAAAGACGCTGCGCATCGAGCGGCTGATCGCGCTCCAGCAGTCGATCGGCGGCGAGGTGCTGGGGGGGCTCGTGGGCACGCGCCAGACGGTGCTGGTCGAGGGCGCGTCGCAGCGCGATCAAGCCTTCATGTGCGGCAAGACCGGCCGCGGCCACATGGTCAATTTCCCGGGAAATACCGCGCTCGAAGGGCAATTTGTGGACGTAGTCATCACCTCCGCCGGGCGCAACACGCTGCGCGGGGAGTTGGCGGATCAAAAATCTTAGGAGGCCATCATGAATCAGGTGTTTTTGAAGACCCGGGAACTCGGCGAGGCGCTGCTGCTCAGCAGCGAATTTCAGCAGATGAAGGAAGCCGAGGCAGTCGCCATGAAGAACCCCGAGGCGGCGCTGAACATGGGCCGCTTCATTGAATGCAGAAACCGCATCCAGGAACTGCTCGAGCAGGAGAACGCCGACAGCGAGCAGCTCAAAGCGCTGTCGGAGCAGATGGACGCCTACCAGGAGAAGCTGCAGTCGCTTCCTGACATCGCAAAGCTCAACGAGGCGCGCGAGTCGTTCTCTAACCTGATCGAGCAGGTGAACAGCGTGCTGCGCTTCATCGTGACCGGCGAAATGAACGACCAGTCCGAGTCCGAAGGCGATGGCTGCGGCGGCTCGTGCGGCTCTTGCGGCGGCTGCGGGCATCAGCATCATTTGAATTAAGGCCGCAAATTCCGTAGGGGCCGATGCCCGCATCGACCCGTCCCGTTGGCCGCACAAGAGGGAGGCACAAGCGATGGCCATCACGCCGATGATGCAGCAGTACCTTACGATCAAGGAGGAACACAAGGACGCCATCCTGTTCTTCCGGCTGGGCGACTTCTACGAGATGTTCTTCGAGGACGCCGTGCTTACTTCCCGCGAACTCGAACTGACGCTGACCGGCAAAGACTGCGGGTTGGCGGAGCGCGCCCCGATGTGCGGCGTGCCCTACCACGCGGTCGATACCTACCTCGGTCGGTTGATCCAGAAGGGGTACAAGGTCGCCATCTGCGAGCAGATGACCGATCCGGACGGCAAGGGGCTGGTGGAGCGCGCCGTCACCCGCGTGGTGACGCCTGGCACCGTAATCGAGCAGAGCATGCTTGAGGACCGCGAGCCCAGCTACATCCTGTGCCTGTCGATCAAGGGCGACCGCGCGGGCGCGGCGTTCTGCGACCTGTCCACCGGCGAGTTCTGGGTCTACCCGATCGCCTCCATAAAAAACAGGCTGGCCGAGGAACTGTCGCGGCTGAACCCGCGCGAACTGCTGGTCGCAAGCCGGGCGCAGCTCATGGGCATCAGCGCGCAGATCGGCTGCCCGGTCACCGAGGGCGATCCCGGTTCCTTTGTCTACAAAAACGCGCTCGCGGCGCTCAATGCGCACTTCGCGGCGCTCGAAACAGGCTCGCCGGGCCTTAAGGGCGAGAAGCTGCTCGTCGAGGCCGCGGGCGCGCTGATGCGCTACCTGACCGACACGCAAAAGAACGCGCTCGGCCACATCCTTAAGATCAAGCGCTTTGAAAGCGCGCGCTACATGACGATCGACCGCGCGGCCTCGACGAGCCTGGAACTCGTCGAGGCCGGGCGCGCGCGCACCCGCAAGGGGTCGCTTTTGTGGACCCTCGACAAGACGGTCACCGCGATGGGCGGGCGCATGCTGCGCAGCTGGATCGAGCAGCCGTTGCTCGATAAAGCGGAGATCGAGGCGCGGCTGGACGCGGTCGCGCACCTCAAGGGCAACGCGATCGGGGCCGAGTCGCTGCGCGAGCAGCTGCGAGGTGTGTACGACGTCGAACGGCTGCTGTCGCGCATCGCCTACGACAGCGTTACCCCCCGCGAATGCCTGTCGCTGGCCCGCTCGCTGTCGGCCGTGCCCTACGTGAAGGACCTGCTGCGGGACATGGACGCGGGCGCGCTCAGCGCCGTCGACGCGCTGCTCGACCCGATGGAAGCGTTGGTCGCGCTGCTCGACCGCGCCATTTCGCCTGACGCACCCGTGTCGGTCAAGGAGGGCGGCATCTTCCGCGCCGGGTACGAAGAGAGGCTCGACCGCCTGCGCTCGGCGGCTACCGACGGCAAGAACTGGATCGCCCAGCTCGAGCAGCAGGAGCGCGACGAGACCGGCATCAAGAACCTCAAGATCGGTTTCAACCGGGTGTTCGGCTATTACATCGAGGTGACCCGCTCGTTCTACGATCTGGTGCCCTACCGCTACGTGCGCAAGCAGACGCTGGCGGGCTGCGAGCGGTTCGTGACGCAGGAGCTCAAGGAGATCGAGAAGACGGTGCTCGGGGCCGACGATCAGGCGATGCGCCTCGAGTACGAGCTGTTTTCCGCGATACGCTCCCGGCTCAAGGAGGCGCTGCCCGGCCTGCAGGCGACCGCCCAGGGCTTGAAGACGCTCGACGCACTGCTATCGCTCGCGCAGGCCGCGCTCGAAAACGACTATGTGCGCCCGGATATCCATGAGGACGGCCCGATCGAGATCGAGGACGGCCGGCACCCGGTCGTCGAACAGGCGATCGGGCGCGAGCGGTTCGTGCCCAACGACACGCGCATAACGGACGAAAGCCGGCTCATGATCATCACCGGGCCCAACATGGCGGGCAAGAGCACTTACATGCGCCAGGTGGCGCTGATCGCGCTGATGGCGCAGGTGGGCTCGTTCGTGCCCGCCCGCACGGCGCGGCTGCCGATCGTCGACCGCATCTTCACGCGGATCGGCGCGTCGGACGACCTCTACGGCGGCCAGTCGACCTTCATGGTCGAGATGACCGAGATGGCGAACATCCTAAAGCACATGACCGACCGGAGTCTGTTGATTTTGGACGAGGTGGGGCGCGGCACCAGCACGTTTGACGGGCTGTCGATCGCCTGGGCGGCGGTGGAGCACATCGCGGGAAAGCGCGCCAAGACGCTGTTTGCCACCCACTACCACGAGTTGAGCGAGCTCGAAGGGCGGCTGGACGGCGTGGCCAACTACCGGATCACCGCGCGCGAGCAGGGGGAGGATGTGATCTTCCTGCGCAAGATCGTGCCGGGCGGCGCCGACCGCAGCTTCGGCGTGGCGGTGGCCTCGCTGGCGGGCCTGCCCTCTTCGCTGATCGCGCGCGCGCGGCAGATCATGGCCCGGCTCGAGGTGGAGGGCGAGTTGGGCGGTTCGATCGGACGCAGCATCCTCGACAAGCGCAAGAATGCGGGCGACCGTCAGATCCGGCTCAACGACTACGGCGCGGCGGAGCTGGCCGAGGAGCTCAAAAAAGTGGACGTGATGGCGCTGACGCCGGTGGACGCGCTGAATATGCTGTACACGCTGGTCGAAAAGGCGAGAAGGGTATAAAATGGGCATTCGGATATTGGACGCCGCCACGGTCGGGCGGATCGCGGCGGGCGAGGTGGTGGAGCGGCCCGGCAGCGCCTGCAAGGAGCTGATGGAGAACGCGCTCGACGCCGGGGCGACCTCGATCACGGTCGAGCTGCGCGGCGGCGGCATCGAGTACCTGCGCGTGACCGACAACGGACATGGGATCGCGCCCGAGGAGGTGCGGCTGGCGTTTGAAAACCACGCCACCAGCAAGCTTATGGACGCTTCCGATTTGATGGACGTGCGCACGCTGGGCTTTCGCGGCGAGGCGCTGCCGTCGATCGCGGCGGTCGCCAAGGTCGGCTGCGTGACGCGCCGCCGCGCCGCCGCCAGCGGCGCGAAGCTCCGAGTCGAGGGCGGGCGTTTTGTGTCGCTCGACGAGGCCGGCTGCCCCGAGGGCACCACGGTCACGGTGGAAGATCTGTTCTACAATGTGCCCGCGCGCCGCGCGTTTCTCAAGAAGCCGGCTTACGAAGCGGCCGCGGTTTCCGAGGCGGTGGCGGCGCTGGCGCTGGCCAATCCCGGCGTGGCGGTGCGGCTGATCGCAAACGGCAAGACCACGCTGCATTCGTTCGGCGACGGCAACCTGCGCCACGCGGCGCTGGCGGTATACGGCAAGGAAGTGGCGGCCGCGCTGACCGACGTCGATCAGATGGAGGGGGCGCTGCGCATATCGGGGCTGGTCGGCGTGGGCGACTGCGCGCGCCCCACCCGCTCCGCCCAGTACTTCTTCATCAACGCGCGCGTGGTCAAGTGTCCGCTGCTCTCGCAGGCGCTTGGGGCCGCGTGCGCCGGGCGCGTGACGATCGGCATGCACCCGATGGCCATGTTAAGCCTTCAGTTGCCGCCCCACGCGGTCGACGTCAACGTCCACCCCAACAAGCTCGAGGTGCGCTTCCGCGACGAGGCGGGCGTGCGCGCAGCCGTCGATCAGATGCTGCGCCGCGCGTTCGAGGGCGAGCGCCTGCTCGACGTCGAGGCCGCCACCCGCCGCGCGGAGCCGCTGATCCAGCCGTCGACGCTAAAGATCGAGCGCGTCGAGGTGCCCGGCGAACAGACCGAAGTCGATGCCAAGCAGGTTCGAGCCTACGCCAGACAGACCGAAGTCGAGACGTTTGGAGCGTCGCGCAACCCCGAGGGCCGGGGCGGATATTCTCCGCCCGCCCCCGCGCCGGCTGAGGCCCCGCCGCTCGCCCCGCGCGATTTGCGGCTGAACGAGGCGGCGCGCGCCTGGCCGATGACCGTGTCTCAGGTACCGTCGCGCCCGGAGCCGGTTGCCCAACAGGCGGAGCAGCTCTCCGCGGTGCCCCCGCCCGAAGAGACCGGCGCGCCCCGGTACCGGGTGATCGGCGTGGCGCTCGACACCTACCTGCTGGTGGAGGCGAAGGGCAGCCTGATCCTGATCGACCAGCACGCGGCGCACGAGCGCATCCTGTACGAGCAATACGCCCCGCGCCTCGACGGGCCGGGCGCGTCTCAGCCGCTGCTGACCCCGGCGGTGGTGCCGGCCTCGCCGCGCGAGATCGCGCTGGTGCAGGAAAACATAGATTTGCTTGCCGAGGCCGGGTTCGAGGCGGAGCCGTTCGGCGAGCGCGCGCTGGCGGTGCGCGCGGTGCCGTTCATCTTGGGCAAGGCCGACGTGCCCGCCTTCTTCCTCGAGATGGTATCGCGGCTCGACCAGCTCAAATACGCCGCGCGCGACCGGCGCAAGGGCGAGCTGATTCAGATGGCCTGCAAGCACGCGGTCAAGGGCGGCGACCGGCTGAGTACAGACGAGATCGAGGCGCTGCTTCAAGCGATGGAGGACACGCGCTCGCCCGCGACCTGCCCGCACGGCCGGCCGGTGCTGCGCGTGCTTACGCAAAACGAACTGGAGAGGATGTTCAAACGTCAGCAGTAATCTGATCGTCATCTGCGGCCCGACCGCGTCGGGCAAGAGCGCCGTCGCGGTCGAGCTGTGCAGGCTCATCGGGGGCGAGGTGGTGTCCTGCGACTCGATGCAGTTGTACCGCGGCATGGACGTGGGCACCGCGACGCCGACCGAGGCTGAAATGGGCGGTGTTGCGCATCATTTATTGAATATCCTGGACCCATCGGAGTCGTTCTCGGCGGCGGCATACCGTGCGCGCGCGATTCCGGTGATCGAGGACATTCGCGCGCGCGGACGGATACCGGTGCTGTGCGGCGGCACCGGGCTGTACGTCAACGCGCTCACCAGGCCGCTCGGCTTTGCCGAGCCGGGCGACGAAGCGCTTCGGCAGGCGCTGCAGGCGGTGGCGGACGGCCCGGGTGGTCGGCGCATCCTGCACGACCGGCTGCGCGCAATCGATCCCGACCGCGCCGCGCGGCTGCACGAAAACGACGTGCGGCGGGTGATCCGGGCGATCGAGGCGCATCAACTGACCGGGCGCACGGCGGGCGAGCGCGCGGCGCTTGACCGCGAACGCGAGGGCGACTACCGGGGGCTGCTGTTCGCGCCTGACTGGCCGCGCGCTACGCTGTACGAGCGCATCGACCGGCGCGTCATGGAAATGATGCACCTCGGGCTGCCCGCCGAGGTGGACGCGCTGATTGCGGCCGGCGTGCCCATGACGGCCACCGCGATGCAGGCGATCGGCTACAAGGAGCTGATCCGGGCGCGCGAGGGTTTCATCACGCTGGACGAGGCGGTCGGCCTGATCCAGCAAGGCACGCGCCGCTACGCCAAACGCCAGCTGACCTGGTTTTACGCCGACCCGCGCGTACAATGGGTGCCGGCTGAGGAACGCTCAGCCCAGGATATTGCCCGGGAAATAAAGGAAAGGCTTCAAGTGAATGGGCATTCAGTTGGGTGAAATCAGCCCGGCGACGCGCGACTTCGTCGCGCGCTGCGCACGGGACTGCGAACCGGTCTTTGAAAAGCTGTTCGAGGTGGAGCGGCAGAACACGCGCAAGGTGCTCGCCGCCCTCCAGCGCCGGCGCGTGTCGGCGCGCCACTTCGCGCCCACGACCGGCTACGGTTACGACGACATCGGGCGCGAGGCGCTGTGCGAGATATTTGCCGACGTGATGGGCTGTGAGGCGGCGCTGGTGCGCCCCCAAATCGCCTCGGGCACCCACGCGCTGGCGCTGTGCCTGCAGGGGGTGCTGCGACCGGGCGATGTGCTGGTGTCGGCCACCGGCGCGCCCTACGACACGATGCGCCAGGTGATCGGCACCGAGGGCACGCCCGGCCAGGGCTCGCTGCTCGAATATGGCATAGAGTACCGCCAGGTAGAGCTTGAGGACGGCCGCATCGACGTGCCCGCGGTGCTCGCGCAGATGGACGATGCCGCGCGGCTGGTGCTGATCCAGCGCTCGCGCGGCTACGACTGGCGGCGCTCGCTGTCGGTCGCCGAGATCGACGAGGCCGCGCGAGCGATCCGCGCGGCGCGCCCGAACGCATGGGTCATGGTGGACAATTGCTACGGCGAGTTCACACAAACAAGCGAGCCCGCCGCCGACCTGATCGCGGGCTCGCTGATCAAGAACCCCGGGGGAGGGCTGGCCCCGACCGGCGGGTACATCGCGGGCCGCAAGGAGGCCGTCGAGCTCGTGGGTTACCGCCTGACCAGCCCGGGCATCGGCGCGGAGGTGGGCTCCTACGTCGGTGGCTACCTGCCGTTCTACCAGGGGCTGTTCTTGGCCCCGCACGTGACGATGCAGGCGGTCAAGACGGCCGTGCTGGCCGCGCGGGTGTTCGCAAAGCTCGGTTACGAGGTACACCCGGCCTACGACGCGCCGCGCGGCGACATCATCGAGGCCATCAAGTTTGGCGAGCCCGACAGGCTGATCGCGTTCGTGCGGTCGATTCAAAAAGCCTCGCCGGTCGACAGCGAGGCCATACCCGAGCCCTGGGCCATGCCCGGTTACGAGGACGAGGTCATCATGGCCGCCGGCACCTTCGTGGCCGGCGCGTCGATCGAGCTCAGCGCCGATGCGCCGATCCGCACGCCCTACATCGGCTACCTGCAAGGCGGTTTAACGTATGCCCACGGCTACACCGCGATCGAGAGCGCGGTGGAAGCGCTAAAATAACCTGAACAACGCCGCCACGCGCCCGAGCACCGTCACTTCTTCGGCATAGATCGGCTCCATGTGGCGGTTCTCGGGCTGCAGCCGAACGCGCTTTTTCTCAAAATAGATGCGCTTGACCGTGGCCTCGTCCTCGATCATGGCCACCACGATGTCGCCGTTCTCGGCATCGGGCTGCTTGCGCACCACCACGATGTCGCCGCTCAGGATACCGGCGTCGATCATGCTCTCGCCTTCGACGCGCAGCGCGAACAGGTCGTCGCCGCGCGCGCTCATGTGCTGCGGCAGCACCAGGTAGTCCTCGATGTTCTCCTGCGCCAGGATGGGCAGCCCCGCCGTCACCTTGCCCAAGAGCGGCACCGCGCGCCCGCGCGGATTGTCGAGCACCTCCATCGCGCGCGGCTTGGTGGCGTCGCGCCGGATATAGCCCTGCCGCTCGAGCTCGTTGAGATGCCCGTGCACCGTGGCGGTCGACTTCAGCCCCACCGCCTTGCCGATTTCGCGCACCGACGGGGGATAGCCCCGCTGTTCGATCTCCTGCTTGATGAATTCCAGGATCTTGCCCTGATTTTCCAAGCCGCGCCCGCGCGTACGCATATGCATCAACCTCCCCGTATATGCAGCCAGTATAGCACAAACAAGGACGTTTGGCAAACGTCCGTTTGTCCTGTTTGGCGTGAATGGCGATAATTCACCATCAATTAACACGCAAAGGCGCACAGGGGAGAGGCCCCGCGCGGCACCGGCCCGGCGTTTGGCCCTTTACACGCAGGGGGAATTGACATCGCACGAGCCGGGCGGTATACTAATGCAGGGGCCGTCTGGGGCGTATCGCAAAGCGCCGCCCACGCCGGCCCGTGCCTTTGCCTGAATCGGGAGGATTTTTGAATGCGACGCTTGTGCGTACTGGATGAAACCATGGTGTGCAATGAATGCGGCGAATGCAGCCGCTGCGACTTGGACCCGGATAAGGTTTGCGATAACTGCATGCGCTGCATCAAGAGCGACGCCGATTACCTGGCCGTCGAAATCGATGAGATCATCGAGGGCGAGGGTACGGGGGAGTAGGAAGTGAGGCCCTTCCTCGCACCCGAATCTATTCGCAAAAGACAGCTTTTGCGAATAGATTGAGGGGATTCGCGCCTGGAAGGCGCGCAAATCCCCTCAATCTACCGCTTCGCTTCGCTCCGCTTTCGCAAAAGCTGGGCGCCCGTTTGGGGTGACGACAAGGTCGCGGGGGCTCGCGCTTCGCGCATTGCCTTGGGGTTTTTGGGGCTCGCGCTTCGCGCATTGCCTTGGGGTTTTTGGGGCTCGCGCTTCGCGCATTGCCTTGGGGTTTTTGGGGCTCGCGCTTCGCGCATTGCCTTGGGGTTTTTGGGGCTCGCGCTTCGCGCATCGCCTGCTGGGTTTTTTTGGGGCTCGCGCTTCGCGCATCGCTATAATAAATACAATAGCAAGAGTATTGGGAGGTTCTTCCTTGGCTGAGCATTTGTCCTACCGCGAACAGCTGACGCGTGAGTGTGTGCAGCTCGTCCGCCAGACCGCGCGCGAGTTGCCGCGCGTTTGCGGGCAGTTCTTGGTCGCCATCGAGCCCACCACCACGCCGCTGACGCGGCTTGGGTATGCGCGCGATTTGCGGCTGTTCTTCCATTTTTTGAAAAGCGAGATTCCGGCCTTCGGCGCTCTGTCCGCCGATGATTGGACGAGCGAGCGGCTGGCCGAAATCAGCGCCGACCACCTGGCGCAGTTCATGGAATACTTGACTTACTACCAAAATGAGCAGGACGCCGAGTTCGTCAACAGCGAGGCCGGCAAGATGCGCAAGCTTTCTGCTTTACGTTCATTTTACAAATACTTATTCAAAAATGACAAGGTGCCCGCCGATATAAGCGCGTTGGTTGACATGCCCAAGCGCCGTCAGAAGCCCATTTTGCGGCTGGAGATCGACGAGGTGGCGCGGTTATTGGACATGGCCGAGCAGGGTTCGGCGCTGAGCGAGCGCCAGAAAAAGTTCCACGAGATCACGCGGATGCGCGATTTGACCATGCTGACGCTGTTCCTCGGCACCGGCATCCGCGTCAGCGAGTGCGTGGGGCTCAATGTCGAGGACATCGACCTTGAGACAGGCGGTTTCCTGATTACCCGCAAGGGCGGGCATCAGGTGATCCTGTACATGCCCGAGGAGGTCGAGGATCAGATGCGGCGCTACCTCGCCTGGCGCGCCAATGTAACGCCGCTGCCGGGCCATGAATCGGCCTTGTTCCTGTCGATCCAGCAAAGGCGCATGGGCGTACGCGCGGTCGAAAACATGGTCAAAAAGTACGCTCTGCTGATCGCCCCGCTCAAGAAGCGCATGAGCCCGCACAAACTGCGCGCAACCTTTGGCACCAATCTGTACGGCGAGACCGGCGACATCTACCTGGTGGCCGACGTGCTCGGCCATGCCGATGTCAACACCACCCGCCGCCACTACGCCGCCATGGCCGACGACCGACGCCGACAGGCCGCGCGCAGCGTGGTGCTGCGGGAAAAACGGGTTGAAAAGAAGGAAGATCGCGAATGAAGAGAATTCTCCTGATCGCCACCGGCGGCACCATCGCTTCGGTCCCCTCGAGCCAGGGGCTCTTCCCTGCCCTCGCGCCCGAACAGCTGCTCGCCCACGTGCCCGAAATCGCCGAGCTGTGCGAGGTGCGCGCGGTCGCTCTGATGAACATCGACTCCACCAACATCCGCCCGGCCGACTGGCTCGCGATGGCCGGCTGCGTTCAGGCGCACTATGGCGATTACGACGGGTTCGTGATTACCCACGGCACCGATACCATGGCCTACACCGCCGCCGCCCTGACTTACCTGATCCAGCGCACCGGCGTGCCCGTGGTGCTGACCGGCTCGCAGCAGTCGATCTCCACGCTCAACACCGACGCGCGCATCAACCTTATCAGCGCCTTCCGCTACGCGGCGGACGACCGCTCGCATGGGGTTGTGCTGGTGTTCGATGGGCGCGTGATCGCGGGGCCGCGCGCGCGCAAGATGCGCACCAAGAGCTTCGACGCTTTCCGCAGCATCGACTACCCGGAGCTGGCCGTGATTCAGGACGGGCGTATCCTGCGCTATATCAACGAGCCGAAGCCGCGTGAGGGGGTCGCTTTCTTTGACTCGCTCGACGAGCGCGTGTCGGTGGTCAAGCTGATCCCCGGTATGGACGCAGGGCTGCTCGACTACCTGCGCGAGCGCGGGCGCGCGCTGGTAATCGAGAGCTTCGGCGTGGGCGGACTGCCCGCTTACGGCGACGAGGCCTTCCTGTCGGCCTGCGGGCGCTGGCTTTCTGACGGTAAGCCGGTGGTCATGACCACGCAGGTGCCCCATGAGGGCAGCGACCTGCCCAAGTATCAGGTGGGCGGCCGCGTGCTCGGACAGGGCGGCGTGCTCGAGGCCTACAACATGACGCTCGAGGCCGTAGTCACGAAACTGATGTGGATTCTCCCTCAAACGCGGGATGCCGCGCAGGTGCGCGCGCTGTTCTACGCGCCGGTGGCGCATGATTTGTTGACCTTTGATTAAAGCGCTTTCAACCTGTTCACAAAACCCACCGGATCGGAACTGCCGTAGAACGCGCTGCCCGCGACCAGCACGGTCGCGCCTTGGCGGATCATCTTGGGGGCGGTGTCGAGCGTCACGTTGCCGTCTACCTCGATTTCGGCCCGAGCGCCCGCTTCATCGAGCATCCGCTTCAAATCGCCGATCTTCTTGACCGCGGCCGGGATCAGGCTCTGCCCGCCGAAGCCGGGGTTGACCGTCATGACCAGCGCCAGATCGAAATCATGCAGCACGTATTTGAGCGCCTCGGGCGGCGTGGCCGGGTTGAGCGCCACGCCGGCCAGGCAGCCGCAGCCGCGAATCTGCTGGAGTACCCGCTGCAGATGCATGGTGGACTCTTGGTGCACGGTGATTATGCGCGCGCCCGCTTTGGCGAAGCGCTCGATGTAGCGCTCCGGGCGCTCGATCATCAGGTGCACGTCGCAGGGCAACTGTGTACCCGACGACACCGCCTGCAAGACCGGAAACCCGAACGAGATGTTTGGCACAAAGGCGCCGTCCATCACATCGAAGTGCAGGTAGTCGGCTCCGGCGCGCTCGGCCAGAGCGATCCCCTCGTTTAGCTTCAAAAAGTTGGCCGACAGAATCGACGGCGCGAATTTAATCATAGCGTTCCCTCCACCTTTCGTTCATCGTCTCGTACAGTTCCGCGTAGCGCTCGTAGCGCGCGCGCGCGATCAGGCCCTCGCGGGCCGCCCGGCACACCGCGCAGTCGGGCTCTTCGACATGCGCGCAAGGGCTGAACCGGCACAGGCCCTCATAGGGCGCGAACTCCGGATACAGATCCTTGAGCGTGAGCGGCGGGGCGAGATCCAGCTCCAGCAGGCTGAAGCCGGGCGTGTCCAGCACCATGCCGCCGCCCTCAACCGCGATCAGCTCGGTGTGGCGGGTGGTGTGCTTGCCGCGCTCCGTTTTATCGGACAGGTCGCCGGTCGACAGCGTCAGGCCGTAGAGCGCGTTGATGAGCGTGGACTTGCCCACGCCCGACTGCCCGCCGAATGCGTGCACCGTGCCGCGGAGCAGCGCGCGCAGCTCGTCCACGCCGCCGCCGTCCTCGGCCGACACCATCGCGATATGCGCGCCCGCACCCGCGTACTCGGCGGCCAGTTCCTCGGCGGCTCGCCCGTCCTGATCGCGCTTGTTGATCGCCAGCACCGGCTCGATGCCGGAGAGACGGCACAGCATCAGCAGTCGGTCGGCCAGCAAGAGGTCGGGGCTGGGCTTAACCGCCGCCAGCGTGATGACCAACCGGTCGATGTTGGCGACCGGCGGTCGAATCAGGCTGTTCTTGCGCTCGCGCACCGCGTTCAGCCAGCCGTGCGCCTCGCCCTCGCCCGCTTCAAACGACACCCGGTCGCCCACCAGCGGCGTGATCCTCTGGCGGCGAAGCTTGCCCTGCGCGCGCAGCGTGTGCGTGCGCCCGCCTTCATCGATCACATAGTAGAACCCGCCCACGCCTTTAACAATCAGACCATCCATGCCAGAGAGCTACTCCTCCTCAACAAACTCAATTTGCTTTTCGATCGACAGCGCGCCGTCCAGATACACCCGCACCGTATGCGTACCCGGCTCGAGCGTGTCCAGATTGAGCAGGATCTCCTGCCGCCCGGCCTCGAGCTCGCGGCTCAACACCTCGCGCTCGCCCGCGGCCTCCTCAATCCGGCAGGACAGCATCACCCCGGCCTGGGTCGCCTCGACCACCACCGCGGTCTGCGCGCGGTAGGTCGTCGGCTGCTGCTGGCTGATGGTGATGCCGATCTTCGTGTCGAGCAACGCCAGATCGCCCTCGGCGATCGTCTGAGCAATCACGAGGCCGGGCTTCTGTGTGCTGATCTGCTCGGTGATGTCGCCCAGCGGGAACCCGCTGGCGATCAGCAAGGTCCGGGCTTCGTCCACCGTGTAGCCGATCAGGCTGGGCACCACGGCGTATTCGCCGCTGATGTGCAGCGTGACCTCGTCGCCCGGCTTCACCCATTCGTTGGGCGCGGGAATTTGGGACACCACTTGGCCCGGCGGCTGCTTGCTGATGTCAAGGATCACGTCCTTGAGTATCAGGTCGTGCTCCTCGATCAGCTTAACCGCCTTCGAGCGGGTCATGTAGAGGAGCTTGGGCATCATCAGCTTTTCCTTGCCCTTGGACATGGTCAGCTGCACCCGGTCGCCCGGCCAGACGCTCTCCCCCGCCGCCGGATACTGATCGATCACGTAGCCCAGGCGCACGTCGTCGTTGTGGCGCTCCTGTATGACGTGCTCAAGTCCCAGCGCCTCGACATTGGCCACCGCGTGTTCGATGTCGTACATCTTCAGGTTGGGCATTTCGATGCGCAAAAACAGCTGCCTGTACAGCTGCGAGCCGTAGTAAACCAGCAAAAACAGCAGCGCCCCGCTGGCGACCGCGATCACCCAAACCCGCGCCTTGGCCCAGAACCCCGGCTTGCCGAGGCTTGCCATCTGCTGGCGGATCAGCCGCTCGCGCCCGTAGATGTTGGGCTTATCGACAAAGCCGCCGCGCGGCGTGCGGATTGCGCGCTTGAGGTCGGCGGCCATCTCGGCCGCGCCTTGGTAACGGCAGCTGGCTTCCTTGTCGAGCGACTTGAGGATCACCTCGTCCAGGCCCTTCGAAACCGACGGCTCGATCGAGCGGGCGCTGCGCGGGGCCTCCTGCACATGCTTGAGCGCGATCGAAATCGGCGTCTCGCCGTCGAAGGGCACTTCGCCCGTCACCATCTCGTAGAGCACCACGCCCACCGAGTACAGGTCGCTCTTCTCGTCGGCCACCTGTCCGGACGCCTGCTCGGGCGAGAAGTAGTGCACCGAGCCCAGCACATTGCCGTCGGCGTAGGTCTGGGTGGCCGCGTTGGTGGCGCGCGCGATGCCAAAATCGGCCACCTTGACGTTGCCCTCGACGTCCACCAAAATGTTTTGCGGCTTGATATCGCGGTGCACCACATGGCTGCGGTGCGCGCAATCGACCGCGGCCAGGATCTTGAGCGCGATTTGCACCGCGCGCTCGGGCTTGATGCGCCCGCTCTGGCGGATGACCTCCTTGAGCGTCTTGCCGCGCACGTACTCCATCACGATGTAGCGCACGTCGCCGTCCTGTCCCACGCCGTAGATGGCCACGATGTTCGGATGGCTCATCTTGGAGGCCGCCTGCGCCTCCATGTCGAACCGGCGCACAAACTCGGCGTCCTCGTTGAACTCGCTGCGCAGCGCCTTGATCGCCACCACACGGTCCTTTACGCGGTCATAAGCCTCGAACACCACGGCCATGCCGCCTGTGCCGATCTGTTCGCCCAGCTCGTAGCGGTCCGACAGTACCCTATCCATCTGACCGCCCCTCCTCCGGCCCGAGGGCGACCAGCGCCGTGACGTTGTCGGGGGCCCCGCGCGTCAGCGCCAGATCGACGATTTTTTGAAGCTTCTCGGGCCAGGTGCCCCCGCCCTGCATGAGCTTTGTAAGCTCTGAATCCCGCACCAGGTTGCTGAGCCCGTCGGTGCACAACAGCCACACGTCGCCCGGCAGGCGGTCGACCGTCGTGAAGTCGGGCATTACGTGGCGGTCGGTACCCAGCGCCTTGGTGATGACGTTGCGCCTGGGGTGGCTTCGCGCCTGGCTCGGGGTCAGCTCGCCCTGCGCGACCAGCTGGCCCACCAGCGAGTGGTCGTTGGTCAGCTGCATCAGCGCCCGGTTGCGCAGCAGGTAGGCGCGGCTGTCGCCCACATGCGACAGGTGCGCGCAGCTTGCGTCAAACCACAGCGCGGTCAGCGTGGTGCCCATGCCGCGCTTGTCGGCATCGGCCGCCGCCGCCTCGTAGATGGCGCGGTTGGCGCGCTCGACCGCCGCGCGCAGCGCGTCTTCGCCGGGCTGCGCGGCCTCGCGCAGGCACCTCGACAGGATCTCGATCGCCAGCGCGCTTGCGACCTCGCCCGCGCGGTGGCCGCCCATGCCGTCGGCGACCGCGCAAAAGCGCTCGCCGCCCTTCGGCAGATAGTAGGCGTCCTCATTACCGGTGCGCACCTTGCCAACGTGCGTCAATGCGTAGGCTTTCATGGCTGTTTCTCCTGTTGTTCATCGATCAAGGCGGCGCGCCTGAGTTGGCCACACGCGCCCTCGATGTCGTCGCCCATCTCGCGCCGGCGGGTGGCCGAGATGTTCCGCTCGATCAGGCGGTCCAAAAACCGCTTGACCCCGGCCTCGGTCGGCGCGCCAAGCGCTGTCTCTTTGACCGCATTGAGCGCGATCAGGTTCACATGGCACTGCATGCCGCGAAGGCGCCTCGCCAGCTCGTCCGCGCAGCTCAGATCGTCGTTGACGCCCTGAACCAGCGTGTATTCGATGATAACGCGCCGGCCGGTCTTTTCGATGTAATACCTTAAAGCCGCGAGCGTCTCCTCGACCGTGTGGACGCGCGCGATCGGCATCAGCTTTGCTCGGATCGCGTCGTTCGGCGCGTGCAGCGACAGCGACAGCGTGACCGGCAGCCCCTCTTCGGCGAACCTGCGCATCTGTTTGACCAGCCCGCAGGTCGATAGCGATATGCCGCGCGCGGACAGGTTGGAAAGTTTCTCGTGGGTGATTACGCGCAGGAACTTCACCACATTGTCGTAGTTGTCGAGCGGCTCGCCGCTGCCCATCAGCACGAGGTTGTGCACCCGCGCGCCCTCGGCCGCGAGGCGTTCGTTCGCGCAGATCACCTGGCCGGCCATCTCGCCCGCCGTCAGGTTGCGCACGCAGCCGCCGAGCGTCGAGGCGCAGAACGCGCAGCCCATCTTGCAGCCCACCTGGGTGGACAGACAGAGCGTCGCGCCGTGCTTGTAGCGCATCAGCACACCCTCGATCAGGTTGCCGTCTTCCAGCAAATACAGGTACTTCTCGGTGCCGTCGAGCTTTGAGATGCGCACTTCGCGGATCGACACCGGATTGGTCACCGCCTCGCGCGCCATGCGCTCGCGCAGCGCGGCGGGCAGGTTGCTCATCTTGTCGATCGGTGCGCCCCGGCCCACCCAGGGAGCCAACTGCCGCGCGCGGAATGGCTTTTCGCCAAGCGACAGCGCGTAGGCCTCGAGTTCCTCGGGCAGCATGCCGCCAAGCTCAATCATAGCCGCTTCCTCGTCATGCGCGCGATGAAGAATCCTTCCATGCCGTCGATGTGCGCTTGCAGTTGCAGCATGCCGCCCTCAAGGCGCGGCCGCAGCGCCTCCGGCAGCCAGTCGTCCGACGGGTCGAGCGCGTATTCGCCGTGGCGATCCAGAAAGGCGCGCACCTGCCGTTCGTTCTCGTCCTTGAGCACGGTGCAGGTGGCGTACACCAGCCGCCCGCCCACGCGCGGATAGCCGGCGCAGGCCTCGAGGATTCTCGCCTGCAGCGCGGTCAGGCTTTGGATGTCGTCTTCGGTCACGCGGTACTTGATGTCGGGCTTGTTGATCATGACGCCCAGCCCCGAGCAGGGCGCGTCGATCAGCACACTGTCAAACGCCGTGTCGCAGTCGGGCCGGTGGATCGACGAATCGCGCGCCATTGCTCGCAGGTTGTCCAACCGCAGCCGATCCTTGGTGGCGCGCAGCAGCTCCACGCGGTGCTCGTGCACCTCCCAAGCCTGCACCCGGCCGGTCAGGCCCATGAGCTCGCAGATCAGCGCCGACTTGCCGCCCGGCGCGGCGCAGGCGTCCAGGATGTTCTGGCCGCGTTCGGGCGCGACGGCCAGCGCCGCCAGCATCGAACCCTCGCCCTGGATCGAGAACACGCCGTTCTTGTAGTCGGGGTCGTGACCCAGGTCGCCCGCGCCCGTGAGGTGGAACGCGTGGGGCACCGTGCCCCGCTCGTGGGGCAGCCGGCGCGCGTCGAGATACGACGCGAACGCCTTGTCGGTGTAGCGCAGCAGGTTGGGGCGGATCACCTGCGTGCGCTCGCCCGGGCGGTAGGCGGCCATGCGCTCGGCCTCCTCGAGCCCGTAGTCCTCGATCAGCTTCGTCGCCAGCACCAGCGGCAGCGAGTTCATGACGCTCAGGTACTTGATCGGGTCGTCCTCGCGCTCGGGGTAGTGCAGCTCGCCCGCGTCGCGCGCGCGGATCAGGCTGCGCAGCGCGCCGTTGACCAGCGGCGCGAACCGCTCGCGCCCGAGCGACTTGACCTGCCCCACCGCCTCGTTGACCGCGGCGTGGTCGGGTACGCGGTCGAGGAACAAAATCTGAGCCGCCGCGATGTGCAAAATGTCCTCGATCACCTTCTCGGGCATCGACTGCACAAATTGCTTGAGGATCCAGGCGATCTGGATCCGATTTTCGAGCGCCGCGTAGAAGATTACCGTCGCGAGCCGCTTGTCCTCCGGCGTCAGGTGCGAAGCTGCGCGCAGATGCTCGCTCAGCGCCAGCGTCGAATAGGCCTTGACGCGCACCACCTCGCCCAGCGCGTTCAGGGCCAGCCGCCGTGCGTCGATGCCGCCGCGGCGCGGCGCGGGCGATTCGGGGCGATGGTCGCCCCCCTGGCGACGGTCGCCCTCCTTAAGGGGCTTCTTGTCGAAGGAACGGCGCGCTTCGCCCGGCTTGGCCGGTCCGGATCCTCCCGGGCCACCCGGCCTGCCGCCCCGGTTGGGCGCGCCCGGCTTGCCTGGGCTCGCAGGTCTACGGGGCCCACCGGGCCCGCCGGGACGCCTGGGTCCGCCTCGCCCTTGCCTATCCATTGAGCACCAACCCTTCCTGAATCGCCTTGCCGCGCAGGTACGCGCGCGCGTCCATGCGCTTGGCATTGGGCGCTTGAATCTCGGTCAGTTCCAGCGCGCCCTGCCCGCACATCACGATCAGGCCGTGCTTGGCGTCGGCCGCCACCACCTGGCCGGGCACGCCGCGCCAGTCGCCTTCGGTCGCTTTCGCGCGCCACACCTTGAGCGGCCCCTCGGGCAGCATCGCGAACGCGCCCGGCCAGGGGTCGAGCGCGCGCGCCTTAAGCGCAAGCTCTTCGGGCGGCTTGTGAAAATCCATCCGCCCCATTTCCTTGGTCAGCAACGGCTCGTAGCTGGCGAGCGACGCGTCTTGCCGTTCGCGCGGGCAATTGCCGGTCTCGATCGCGCGCAGCGTGTCGATCAGCACGCGCGCGCCCAGCGCAGACAGCCGCTGCGTAAGCTCGCCCGCGCTCTCCTGCGCGCCGATCTCGGTCTCGGCCTTCAGGATCATGTCGCCGGTGTCGAGCCCCTCGTCTGTGAACATCGTGGTCACGCCGGTCACCCGGTCGCCCAGTAGGATCGCCCAGTTGATCGGGGCAGCGCCCCGGTGCCGGGGCAGCAGCGAGGCATGCACGTTGACCGTGCCGAGCTTGGGCACCGCCAGGTTTTCCTTCGACAGCAACTGCCCGAACGCCGCGGTCACACACAGGTCGGGCGAGAGCGCCTTCAGCATCTCAAGGCCGTCCGCGCGCTTGATGCGCTCGGGCTGGAATACGGGTACGCCGCGCGCCTCGGCCAACCGCTTGACCGGGCAGGCGATGACCTTCTTGCCGCGTCCGGCCGGTCGGTCAGGCTGGGTGAACGCGCCCACCACCTCGTAGCCAGCGTCGAGCAGCGCCCTGAGCGAGGGTACGGCGAACTCGGGTGTGCCCATGAATACGATACGCATCAGGTTTCAGTTTCCTCCTGGTTTTGATCGGTCACGTCCTCGATCATCTTGTCGATGTACAAAATGCCGTCCAGGTGGTCGAGCTCGTGGGCGACCGCGACGGCCAGAAAGTCCTCGCCGGTCAGCGCAATCGGCTTGCCGTACCGGTCGAACGCGTGAACTGTAACCACGGCCGGACGCTCCACCATGCCGCGCCGGCCGGGGATGCTCAGGCAGCCCTCGGCGCAGGTCTGGCTGCCCGAGGTCTCGACGATCTCGGGGTTGACCAACTCGATCAGCCCCTCGCCCACGTCGATCACCACCGCGCGGCGCAGGATGCCCACCTGCGGCGCGGCCAGCCCCGCGCCGTCGGCTTTGTACATGGTCTCCTTCATGTCGTCGAGCAGCTCGCGCAGCCGCCGGTCGAACTTCTCAACCGGGCGCGAGCGCTTTCTCAGGGTCTCGTCCCCCTCAATCAGTATTTTTCGAACCGCCATCGTACTTCACCTCAAAACATGTTGGCCGGATTGATCTCCAACTGGGCGATAACGCCCTCGATCGGCACATAGGTGTAGGCGTCCATCTCGCTTAGCACCTCGTCTACGCGCCCGCGTGCGTACAGCTTGATGAACAGCTGCCAGCGGCTCTCGCCGCGCAATTTCGCGATCGGCGCTTCCAGCGCGCGCATCGTAATCACGCTGTCCCGGAGCTGATATTTGTCCAAAAACTCGTTCAGTTGAACCTCGAACGCCTCGGCCGCGCGCCGCGCGCGCTCGGGCTCCCTGCTCGTCACCAACAGCCGCGCCATGACCGTGAACGGCGGGTACAGCGCGCGCTTGCGCATGCTGACCTCGCGGTGGTAGAACGCGCGGTAGTCGGCCTTGGCCGCCAGTTCGATCGCGTAGTGATCGACGTCGTAGCTCTGTACGACCACCTGACCCGGTCGGTCCGCGCGCCCGGCGCGCCCGGCCGCCTGCGTGATAAGTTGGAACGTGCGCTCGGCGCTGCGGTAGTCGGGCAGGTTCAGCGTCAGGTCGGCCGCGATCACGCCGACCAGCGTCACATTCGGAAAGTCGAGCCCCTTGGCGATCATCTGCGTGCCGATCAGAATATCGGTCTCGCCCCGCCGGAACGCCGACAATATCTTCGCGTGGGCGTCCTTGGCGCGCGTGGTATCCATGTCCATGCGGGACAGGCGCGCCTTGGGCCAGCGCTTTGCGACTTCGTCCTCCACCCTCTGCGTGCCCACGCCGAAGAACTTGATGTAGGGGCTGGCGCACGCCGGGCATTTCGCGGGCGGGTTGCGCACCGCGCCGCAGTAGTGGCACTTAAGCAGGCCCTCGGCCTGGTGGTAGGTCATCGACACGTCGCAGGCGTCGCACTTCTCGACGTAGCCGCAGGCGCGGCAGGACACGAAGGTGGCGTAGCCGCGGCGGTTGAGCATCAGCATGGCCTGCTCGCCGCGCGCAAGCACAGAGTCCATCGCCTGTTGCAGCGCGGCGCTGAAGATCGAGTGGTTGCCCTTCTCAAGCTCGCGGCACATGTCGACCAGCGTAACCTCCGGCATCGGCCGTCCGTTCACCCGTTCGCCGAGCTCGAGCAGTTGATAGCGGTTCTCCGGCCTGACGCCCGGCATCGCGCGCATGTAGCTGGCGATTTGCGGCGTGGCGCTGCCCAGTACGAGCGCGCCGCCTGCCTGTTCACAGCGGTAGCGCGCCACCTCGCGCGCGTCGTATCGCGGGCGCTTTTCGGACTGGTAGGTGTGCTCGTGCTCCTCGTCCACCGCGATCAGCCCGAGGCGTTCGACCGGCGCGAACACCGCCGAGCGCGCACCCACCACCACCCGCGCCTCGCCGTCCCGGATGCGCCGCCACTCGTCGTAGCGCTCGCCCGGCGACAGCCGCGAATGCAGCACCGCCGCGCACTCGCCGAAGCGCGCGCGGAACCAGTCGGTCATCTGCGGCGTCAGCGCGATCTCGGGCACCAGCACGATCGCGCCCTTGTTTTGCTTAAGCGCGTGGCGGATCAGCGCGATGTACACCTCGGTCTTGCCGCTGCCGGTCACGCCGGCCAGCAGGAACCGCCCTCCGCCATCGTCCATGGCGCCCGTCACCCGCCGCGCCGCGTCCCGCTGGGCGTTTGTCAGCTCGGGATCGCGCGCACTGCGGCTGGGCGGTTGGCTGAACGGATTGCGCCGCTCGGTGACCGTCGTGACTTCGACCAGGCCCGCCGATTCGAGCGCGCGCACCACCCGATGCGCGCCGTCCACCCGGGTGTTCAGGTAGGCCACATATTGCGGCCCGCCTTCCAGCAATTCCATCACGGCCAACTGCCGGGGCGCGCGGGCGCGGGCGCGCCGAGCTTCATCCAAGGCCTCGCCCGCGACCAGCAGCCGCGCGGCGTTGCGCGTCTTTTCGGCGACCCGCTCGCCGCGCAACTGGGCCGGGATCATCAGCCTGAGCGCTGCGGCCAACGTGCAGCGGTAGCGCTCGCGCATCCACGCGGCCAGCTCCATGAGCTCGGGCAGGATCAGCGGATAATCTTCCAGCGCGCGCACGATCGGCTTCACGCGCGCGGTATCGACATCCGGCTCGCCCAACAGATCCACCACGAAGCCCTCGAGCCGCCGTCCTCCGAACGGCGCCAGCACCCGCTGGCCGGGACTGAGCCGCATGCCCTCGGGCACCGAATAGGTGTAGGGGCGATCGACCTCGGAAACTGACAGGTCGATCACCACATGCGCGTACGTCATGGCAACAGCGCCGCCACCCGATCCAGTATGCGGCCCGCCACGTACAGCTTGTCCATCAGCGGGATATGCGTCTCCCGCTCCGCTTCGACCAGCGTCACGCGGTTGGTATCGACGGCAAAGCCCGCGCCCGGCTCGGTCACGTCGTTAAACACGATCAGGTCGCAGTTCTTTTTCGCAAGTTTCCCGCGCGCGTTTTCGATCCTGTCCCCGGTCTCGGCGGCGAAGCCTACGAGCACCTGCCCGGCCCGCTTGCGCTTGCCGAGCGCCAGGGCGACGTCGGGCGTGGGCGCAAGTTCGAGAGCCATCCCCTGCCCGTCCTTCTTGATCTTGTCATGGCTGTAGCTGGCGGGCGTAAAGTCGGCGGGCGCGGCCGCCTGGATTATCGCGTCCGCGGTCTGCGCGCGCAGCATCATCGCCTCGTACAGGTCCTGAGTGCTGGTGATCTCTACGAGTTCCACGCCGATCGGCGGCGTCAGCGCCGTAGGCCCGCTGACCAGCGTGACGGTCGCGCCGCGCCGCTTCGCGGCCTCGGCCAGCGCATAGCCCATCTTGCCGGTCGAGCGGTTCGACAGAAAGCGCACCGGGTCGATCATCTCGCGCGTGGGCCCGGCGGTGACCACGATGCGTCGGCCCTCCAGGTCGCGCTGCCGCGTCAACAGCTCGAGCACCGCGCGCACGATGTCCTCGGGCTCGCTCATGCGGCCCTCCACATTTTCGTCGCCGCAGGCCAGGTGCCCGACGCCCGGCCCGACAAAGTGAACGCCGCGCGCTTTAAGCACCTCGACGTTCTGCCTGACCGCGTCCGCGCGCCACATGGCGTTGTTCATCGCGGGCGCGACGAGCACCGGGCAGGTCGTCGCCAGAAATACCGTGGTCAGCAGATCATCGGCGATGCCGCAGGCGATCTTGCCGATCACGTTGGCGGTGGCCGGCGCGATCAGGAAGAGGTCGGCGGATTTCGCGAGAGAGATGTGTTCGATCTCAAAGCTGCGGTCGAACTGGTCGACGTAGGCCGGTTCGCCCGACAGCGTCTCAAAGGTGATCGGCGTGACAAAACGGCAGGCGTGTTCGGTCAGCACCACGCGCACGCGCGCGCCCAACTTCTTCAGCCGGCTGACGATGTCCGCGGCCTTGTAGGCGGCAATGCCGCCGCTCACGCCCAGCACCACGCACTTGCCGCTCAGCATCTGCTTGGCCTGCCAACCACAGCAATCGCGCAATCTTGCGGATCTTTTTCCGCTCGGCCGCGTCGCTCGTAGCTTTCCGTAGCGCTGCCATGCCGCAGCGAAGGCTCCTTGCCGGACGACAAAATCTCTCGCAATCTCCCACGCCTCCTGTGATTGTCAGGCCACTAAATTTCGACCTCGTCGCGCGAGTAGGTAATCAGGCCGCGGTTGACCTCGTCGATCGCAATCGCCAGCGGCTTGACCTCGCGGGTGTCCACCATGGGCTGCGCACCCGCGATGATATCCCGGGCGCGCTTGCTGGTCTCGACCGCCAGCGTGTAGCGGCAGTCCACCTTCGAAAGCAGTTCGTTGATGGGGGGCTCGATCATCATGGCATTGTCCTCCAAAAATTCATCAAATCCGGGCTCGGTTGAAATAGTCGGCCAACGCCGCAAGCGCTTCGTCCATGTCGGCAAACTGCGCTGTCAAGTCCGCGAGCAACGCGCGCTCGGTGTCTCCGGTCCGGTACGTACCGTCGAACACCTGCATCAGCCGCGCGGTCGCGGCCTCTAGGTCGTCGTTCAGGATCAGGTGGCTGTAATGCCGGGCGGCTTCAAGCTCGCTGGGCACCTTGCGGATGCGGGCGGTCAGCCGTTCGAGA
Organism: Anaerozeibacter quisquiliarum; assembly: GCF_051162045.1. NCBI lineage: Bacteria > Bacillati > Bacillota > Clostridia > Eubacteriales > Anaerozeibacteraceae > Anaerozeibacter > Anaerozeibacter quisquiliarum. The sequence continues at coordinate 7,038 of NZ_JBISDI010000015.1, read as the reverse complement.
TCCTCGGTGCCCCGGTCGACCAACCGCTTGATCAGCGACGCGCGGCTGGGCGGCAAAATAAATACGCTGACCGTCTCGGGGTACCGCTCGATCACCTGCTGCGCGCCGGTGTTCTCGATCTCGAGAAGCACGCTCTTGCCCTCGTTAAGCTTTTTCCGCACCACGTCCTTGGGCGTTCCGTACCAGGTGCCGTTGTTGATCCGGGCGGACTCAAGCAGGTCGCCCCGCGCGCGCTTTTCGAGGAACTCGGCCTCGGAGATAAAGTAATAGTGCTCGCCGTGGACCTCGCCCGGCCGTGCCGCGCGCGTGGCGCAGGACACCGACAGCTCGATCTCAGGCCGGATATCCAGCAGCCGCTTGCACAGCGTGCCCTTGCCCGCGCCCGAAGGACCCGACACCACGTACAGCTTCCCCTTCATCGTACTTCTCCCGTCACTCGACATTCTGTACCTGCTCGCGCATCTTCTCGATCTCGGCCTTGGCCTCGACCACCGCCTGCGTGATCGGGATGTCCTGCGACTTGCTGGACACCGTGTTGACCTCGCGGTTGAGCTCCTGCACGATGAAGTCCAGCTTGCGCCCCACGCCGCACGGCATCGAAATCGCCTCGCGCAGCTGCGCTGCGTGGCTCTTAAGGCGCACCAACTCCTCGCTGACCGCGCTGCGGTCGGCCATCAGCGCCACCTCGGTCAGCAGCCGCTGCTGGTCGATGTTCGCGCCAATCAGCTCCTCGATGCGCTCGCGCAGCCGGGCCTCGTAGGCCGCGACCGTCTCAGGGTAACGCTCGGCGATGCGCTCGGTCAGCGCTTCGAGCCGGTCGAGCCGCTCCTTAAGGTCGCCCGCGAGCGCGCGCCCCTCCCGCTCCCGCATGGCGGTGAGGCCGTTAAGCGCCTCGCCGAGCGCCTTCGCCACGAGCGCGCGCAGCGCGTCCTGATCCTCCTCGGCTTCGGTCACTTGAAGCACGTCGGGCAGTCGGGCCAGTTCCATCAGCGACCGGTCGTCGCGCGCGTCCGAAAGATTGCACAGCTCGGTGAGCGCCTTATCGTAGGCCGCGGCCAGCGCCGCGTCGACCGACACCGCGCGCGAGTCGGAGCGCCCGTTGCGGTAGGTGGCGAACACGTCCACATGCCCGCGCGAAATCGCGGCGCCGATCTGCCGGCGCATGTCGTCCTCCAGAAATGAAAACGAGCGCGGCATGCGGAATGCCACGTCCAGAAAGCGGTGGTTGACCGACTTGACTTCGATCGTGAGGCGGCGTCCGTCCACTTCAACCGAGGAACGGCCGTAACCGGTCATGCTGTTCATGCGCGCGCCCTGCCCTTTCCGTTATCTAATCTATTATACCATAGTTTCGTCGTGCCCAACGTTAATTCTCGCAAGGAAGGCCGCCTCATCCAGCACCGGGATGCCCAGCTGTTCGGCCTTTGTAAGCTTGCTGCCCGCGTTTTCGCCGGCCACCACGAACGCGGTCTTTTTCGACACCGACTGGGCGGGCTTGCCGCCGTGGCGGGTGATGAGCCGCTCGGCCTGCTGGCGGGACAGGCTTGGCAGCGTACCGGTGACCACCACGCTGAGCCCATCGAGCGCTCCGCCGACCGGCCCGGCCTCAAACACCGGGGTCACCCCGGCATGGCTCAACCGCTCAATCTCCCGCCGGTTGGCCTCGTCCAGGAAGAAGTCGCGCACGCTCTGCGCCACGACCGGCCCCACGTCGGGGATCGCGGTCAGATCTTCGATCGCCGCCGCGGCGAGCGCCTCGAGCGAACCGAAGCGCTCGCACAGCGCGCGCGCCGTGCGCCGGCCCACGTTCGCAATGCCCAGCGCGAAGATGAACGCGTCGAGCGAAGGGGCCTTGCGCTTCTCAATCGCCGCGATCAGGTTTTCGGCCTTTTTATCGCCGAAGCGCTCGAGCGCGCTCAGCTGCCCGGCGGTCAGCGCGTACAGCGCGCTCGGCTCGGCCACGCCCAACTGCTCATACAGCTGGCGCGCCGTCTTGTCGGAAAGGCCCTCGATGTCCAGCGCGTCGCGGCTGGCGTAGTGGGTCAGCCGCATAACGATTTGAGGCACGCAGCCGTCGCGGTTCGGGCAGAACAAATGCGCGCCCTGCTCGACCAGGTCCGATCCGCAGGCCGGACAGCGTTCCGGCTTGTCGATCGCGCGCTCGCCGGGCACGTACTCGTCCACGCGGCCCATGATCTCGGGGATCACCTCATTGCTGCGCCGGATCCACACCCGCGCGCCGACGGCCACGCGCTTGCGCAGGATGTCGCCGTAATTGTTGAGCGTGGCGCGCTGAACCGTCGCGCCGGCCAGCTCCACCGGTTCGACATGCGCCAGCGGCGTCAGCTTGCCGGTGCGCCCCACCTCCCAGGTCACACCCCGCAAGGTCGAGGCCTGCTCCTCGGCCTCGAATTTGTAGGCCACCGCCCAGCGCGGGAACTTGTCGGTATATCCGAGCGCCTCGCGCGTTAAAAAGTCGCAGACCTTAATCACCGCGCCGTCGATCATGTAGTCGAGCTCGCCGCGCTCGCGCTCGATCTCCTCGACCGCCTCGAGCGCCTGAGCGATGTCATTGGCATAGATTTCGCACCCGCTGATCGGGAAGCGGTTGTCCTCGAGGAACTGAAGCATCTGCGCGTGGTCGCGGAACGCCTCGCCCTCGATGTAGCCCACATTGTAGAAGCAGGCGTCCAGCCGGCGGCTGGCCGCCACCTGCGGGTCGAGGCTGCGCAGCGCGCCCGCCGCGCTGTTGCGCGGGTTTTTGAGCGGCTCGGCCGCCCCTTTGTTATATGCCTCGAACGCCGACAGCCGCATGAACGCCTCGCCGTGCACCTCCACCCGGCCCCGGAAGGCGATCGACAGCGGCACGCGCCTGATCGTCATCACCTGCGGAAGGATCGCCTCGCCCACCTCGCCGTTGCCGCGCGTGGCGGCCTGGACGAGCCGCCCGTCCTCGTAAGTCAGGTTGATCGTCAGCCCGTCGAACTTGTGCTCCACCACGAACGCAAGCGGCGGCAGGCCCTCGGTCTGCACGCGCAGCTTCTCGGCCCGCGCGGCCCAGGAAAGCAACGCCTCGCGCGACTGCGCCTTGTCCATCGACCACAGCCGCGCCAGGTGCCGGTGCTGCGCGAAGGACGCAAGCGGGGCCGCGCCCACGCGGCGCGTCGGCGAATCGCCAAGCACGATGCCCGTTTCTGATTCCAGTACGACCAGCTCGTCGTAAAGCGCGTCCCACTCGGCGTCGGTGAGCGGCGATGTGCCCGATGTGTAATACCGATGTGCGGTCTCGTTCAGCCGTTTAACCAGCGCTTCCATACGCTCCACATCTCGCACCCCTATATTTTGATGATCGGCGCGGTGTCCGCCGGGAATATCTTTTCCCCGCGCCCGTCAAATTGAATCACCAGCCGCGCCTCGCGCCCGCCGCCCTTGAGCTCGGTCACCGTGCCCTCGCCGAACATCCGGTGGCGCACGCGATCGCCCACCGCGAACAATTGGGCCGGGCTGCCGGCGCGCGCCGCCGACGGCACGAAGCCCTTGCTGACGCCCGGGATGCCCAGCGCGCCCGGTTGAAAGGCGCGCGGTTCGCTCTTGCCGCCCGACGCAATGCCGTACCTGGGCGCGCCGCCCGGCCGCGGCCGCGCGCCGTAGGGGCTGCCCAGGCGCGTGGGGCCGGCTTGCGGCCTCGTCTCCTCGATCAGCCGCTGCGGGATTTCGTCCAGAAACCGCGACGGCGGGCCGGCCTGCCGGTTGCCGAACAGCATGCGCGACCTGGCGCTCGACAGGTACAAGCGACGCATCGCGCGGGTCAGCGCCACGTACATCAGCCGACGCTCCTCCTCGAGCTTGTCTTCGTCGAACAGCGCGCGGGTCGTCGGGAACAGCCCGTCCTCGAGCCCCACCACGAACACGCAGGGGAATTCGAGCCCCTTGGCCGCGTGCATCGTCATCAGCGTCAGCGCCTTGGCGCCCTCCTCCATCGAGTCGAGGTCGGTCACCAGCGCCACGTTTTCGAGGAAGCCCTCGAGCCCTCCGTCGGGGTTCTGCTGCTCGTACTGCTCGAGCGCGCCGATCAGCTCCTGGATGTTCTGCACGCGCGCGGTGTTTTCATCGCTCTTGACCGCTTCGTATTGCCTTTGATAGCCGGTCAGCTCGATCACCGACTTCAAGAACTCGCTCGGCCCTTGCTCGAAGCGCAGCTCGGTCAGCTTGTTCAAGAGCTCGGCAAACTGCTTAACCGCCGCGCGGGCGCGCCCGGACAGCTCGATCTGCCCGTGGTCGATCACGGCCACGAACAGCGGAATCTGATCGCGCGCGGCGAAGTCCGCGAGAATCTCGACGGTGGCGTCGCCGATCCCGCGCCGGGGCTCGTTGATGATGCGCCGAAGCGATACCTGGTCGTCGGGGTTGAAGACGGCGCGCAGGTAGGCGATGAGGTCCTTGACCTCCTTGCGGTCGTAGAACTTGAGCCCGCCGTACACGCGATAGGGCACGCCGGTGCGCACCAGCGCCTCTTCAATGACGCGCGACTGGGCGTTGGCGCGGTACAGCACCGCGCACGCGCCCGGATCGATCCCCTCGCGCTTCAGGCGGTTCAGCTCGCCGCACACCCAGGCCGCCTCGTCGCGCTCGTCCTGCGCCTCGTAGCGGCGAATCCGCTCGCCGTCGTCAGAATCGGTCCACAGCGCCTTTTCCTTGCGGCCGCGGTTGTGGGCGATCACCTGATTGGCGGCGTTCAATATGTTGCCGGTCGATCGGTAGTTCTGCTCGAGCTTGACCACCTTGGCGTCCGGATAATCCTTTTCGAAGCCCAAGATGATCCGGATGTCCGCGCCGCGCCAGCCGTAGATCGACTGGTCGTCGTCGCCCACCACACACAGGTTGCGCTTCTGGCCCACGATCAGCTTGACCAGCTCGTACTGCGCCGGGTTGGTGTCCTGGTACTCGTCGACCAGCACATAGTCGAAGCGGTGGCGGTAGTATTCGAGCACCGGCGGGTGCTCGGTGAACAGCACGAGCGTCTTGACCAGCAGGTCGTCGAAGTCGAGCGCGTTGCTCGCGGCCAGCCGCTTCTCGTAGGCCTTGTAGACTTCCGCGATCTTCTTGGCCTTGAAGTCGTCCTGCGCGGCCTCGGCCAGCCACTCGCTCGGCGACAGCAGCCGGTTCTTGGCGTCGGAGATGGCCGACTTGATCTGACGCGGCGGATAAAGCTTATCGTCGAGGTTCTGCTCCTTGAGCAGCGCCTTGATTACCGTCATCTGATCGTCGTCGTCGTAGATTGTGAACGAGCGCTTGTAGCCGAGCTTCTCGATATCTTTTCGCAAAATGCGCGCGCAGCAGGCGTGAAAGGTCATCACCCAGGCGTCGGCGGCCGCCCCTGCGCACAGCGATTCGACGCGCGACACCATCTCGCGCGCGGCCTTGTTGGTGAAGGTGATCGCCAGGATCTTCCATGCGGGCACGCCCTGTTCGATCAGCCGCGCGATGCGGTAAGTCAGCACGCGCGTCTTGCCCGAGCCCGCGCCCGCCAGCACCAGCAGCGGTCCCTCGGTGGTCGCCACCGCCTCGCGCTGCTCAGCGTTCAGTTTTTCGATGTCAATCATCCGATTCGTGAATCCTCCCCAGCACCATTTGGTAGCCGCCCGCGCCGTAGGCCAGGCAGCGGTTGACGCGGCTGATCGTCGCGGTGGACACGCCGGTCTTCTGCGCGATTTCATTGTAGGTGATCTTCTCGCGCAGCAGCTGCGCCACCTCGAGGCGCTGCGCCAGATCCTGCATCTCCTTGATCGTCAGCAGGTCCTCGAGCAGCGCGTAGCACTCCGCTTCGTTTGTAAGCGACAAAAATGCCCGCACCAGCCGGTCGGTGCCCGGGTTTTTGATCTTGTCCATGGAAGGCCCACCTTCCTCATCGATTTCTAATTGCTCCCAAATCACGCTTAATACTTTACCACAGGCAAGCGTATTGCGCAAGCGCGGGCAATGTGATAAAATGGTGTCAACTGATAGAGAGGATGTCTCGAAGTGTCCAAGAATAAGAAGGGATCGGGCCCGTCCTGGTTTGTGGTAATCCTTATGCTGAGCGTGTTTTGGCCGGTTGGGCTTTTTTTCTTGTGGCAGAAGCTGCAAGGCATGGAGGCCCCGCCCGTCGGCAAGCAGAAGGGGCGCGGCATGCGCACCGGCGGCATCGCCGTGATACTGGGCGCGCTGTTTCTGCGCGCGACGGGAGGCATCTCGTTTTTGTGGACGCTGTTCTGGATGCTGGGCGGCGCGGCGCTCGTGGGTTTTGACGCCCAGCAAAAAAAGCTGGAGAAGCGCCGCCAGCGCTACCTCGCGGTGGTGGGCGCCCAGCGTACGGCGTCCATCATGGCGATCGCGTCCACGCTGGGCGTCGACTACAACACCGCCTGTGACGACCTTCAGCGGCTGATCGACGACAAAGCCTTCCCCGAGGGCGCCTACCTTGACCTCGGCCAAGGGCTGTTCGTCGCGCACAGTCAGTATGCGTCCAGCACTGCGCGGCGCGCCGCGGAGAAGCAGCCGCCCAAGACCGCCGAGCGGCAGCCGGCCGCCGAAGCCCCCATCGAGGAAGAAAACGAATACGTGCGCTGGCTTACCCAGATTCGCGCCGCCAACGAAGCGATCAAGGACGAGAAGCTGTCGGAGCAGATCGAGGAGATTGAGCAGTACACCGCCAACATCTTCGAGTGCGTGGTGGAGCGCCCGGAAAAGAAGACCGAAATCCACACCTTCATGAACTACTACCTGCCCACCACGCTCAAACTGCTCAACGCCTACGCCCGGCTCGAACGGCAAAACGTCGCCGGCGGCAGCATCGAGGAGAGCAGGCGCAACATCGAGTCGATGGTAGACCAGCTGGTGTGGGCCTTCCGCCGCCAGAACGACCAGATGTTCGCCAAAGACGCGCTCGACATCTCCTCTGACATCAAGGTCATGGAGACCATGCTGGCTCGGGACGGCCTGTCGGACGGCGGACTGCCGAGGAACCCTTTCGCAGCGGCGGTGCAGCGCAAGTAAACG
>NZ_JBISDI010000014.1:0-87162 GCF_051162045.1 Anaerozeibacter quisquiliarum | reverse complement strand
AACAGGATAGAAAACGGGATAAAGAAGGCCTTGGCCAGCCTCTTCATATTTTGAACCGCGGCGGTCAGGAAGGACTGCTCGCGCATATTAGGAAGGCCGAGCATGCGTGCATAGCGGAAGCCGTGGTTCTCCTTGGCTTCCGCAAAAGATCGCTCAATGGTTTCCTTGCACCAAGCGTAGAGCCTTCGCCCTTGTGAGGTCTTGGTAAATGCCACGACATCATCCAGCGCATCCTGCCATACATGTCTGGTCACCATCCTTCTGGTCGCCTTCTCACTGAAGCATGCCGCCCACCTTGGACATTTGAGCAGCTTCTCCGATACGGTTGGAAGGCTTGTCGAATGGGGTGTTCAACATTCAATTTACGGTATGTCGGTGATTGTTTCCGGGGTATCGGTTTCGACACCTCGCAATAACCATTTTGATAAATTCGCTTGCCATAGTGCTTTTATCTACCGCGATTGGTGTGCTCTTTTTTTGGAAGTACGAATTATAAGGCTATGATAGGGGCGACACTTTAATTTGCGAGGTAAATAGGTTTAGGGTGTTTTCTTTAGCGCGAGCTGGCTATGGACGAACCTATGCAATATATATTCGATTTAATCAGCTACGAGGATACCTACCCGTCCGAGCAGTTGACACTCTATGCGGACAGGTTCTCCTGCGAGGTATACAGAGATTCGTTATACAAGGCAATGTTATCTTTGCCGGAACGGCAGCAATTGGTTCTTATCCTTGGTTTTGGCATCAATGGACGGACGAGAAGATTTCAAAATACATGGAGGTAACACCACGCACGGTGTACAATCTACGACAGCGTGCATTTCAAACAATCCGCAGCTTTTATGAGCAACAAGGAACAGATACATGAATTAAACTATGACCTGACTTGTAAAGCGGTAAATGGCGGCCCGAAGGCGCTGGACGCTATCCTTCGATACTATGACACCTATATCAACGCTTTGGTGGCTTTATGAAGCCATTGACGAGAATGGAGGAATTTATACGGCGCTGGATGAAGATATGAAGGTGCGGCTTCAATGCAAGCTTGTAGAGGCAATAAAGAAATGGAGGGGAAAATATGATGCTATTGACCGACCTGCTCTCCTTTGCCTATGTCCCCGGTTGGTACAACCAGCTTGACGAATTGGCAAAATTGGCTTTGCCGGAGCCGTGGTGCTTTCGGAAAAGCCAACCTTTTGCGCACAGTTTGCCCGGCTCCTGCGCGGCTTCGTGCGCCCGTGCTGCTGGCGGCGGCGCGGCGTCGTGCATGCGCTGCTGCGTCGGCGTCCGCGCTGCGCCGGTGAGCCTCGGACGCGGCGTCCGGGCTCAGGCGGGCTGTCGTACCCGTCCGCGCAGCCCTCGCGCTATGGATGCCGTCTCGCGCGCGGCTTGGCAGCGAAGGCCTCCAATGCGACCGTGGCGAGTCGGTGGGGCTGGCCGGAGGTTGCCCCCCATCGCCCGGACGATCACGCCAACATCCTCAGGATGTCCTTCTGCGTTTCCATTACGCGGTCGGCGATGAACGCAACAAACGGTTCATCGTCGGTATGCGCTCTCTCCAGCAGCCCAATATACTCCGCGCGCAGGATCGGCGGCACGATGGCCAGCGTGTACCCCTGTCGCAAGAGGCACAAGTTCATTAGCAGCCGCGCCACGCGCCCATTGCCATCGATGAACGGATGAATGAACACGAACCGCTTGTGCGCCTGCGCGGCCAACTCTACCGGGTGTAGCGCTGCGGAGTTCAGCCAATCCACGAACTCGGCCATCAGCCACGGTACCTTTTCGGGCGCGGGCGGCGTGAACTTCGAGCCGCTGATGAACACGCGCTTGCTCCTGTACGCGCCGGCCTTCGCCTCGTCGATCTGCGAATAGAACAGTTTGTGCAGCAGCAGAAGATCGGCCTCGGTGATCGCCCTGTGAGGGTCCACAAGCCCCCACAGCGCATCATAGGCGCGCGCATGGCCGGTGGTCTCGTAGTGATCCCGGAGCGGCTTTCCGCCTACGGTGAGCCCGTCCTCCAACACTACCTTCGTCTCGCTCTCGGTGAGGCTGTTGCCCTCCAGCGCATTGCTCGACCATGTAAGGCCCACACGGTAATAGGCGCGTAGCTCCGACAGAAGCGGCTCCTGCATGGGACGGTATCCGTCGATCTTCTGTTTGTTCGCTTCGATGCGGGCGAGAAGGTCATTCTGCATCAGGTATTTCCTCCTTCGGCTCGTCCTCTTCTTTCGCCGTCCACTCCTCCAGCCCCATGCGCGCCAGCACAGCCCCGTTCACGTAGCCGTTGATGGATTCGCCCGCCGCCTCCGCCGCAGCCTGTACGGTAGCCTTCTGGCCCTTGGGGATGATAATGCGCAGGCTGTCATAATTTGCAGCGTTGTACTTATTCTTCGCCCGCGTGCTAGACTTGCCTTGCTGATCTTCCATATCATCAACCTCCCGGTAATATCGCGCGCCGGGTTTTCGATACACCTTTTCCACTGTACACATTATAGCACAGATTTCTATACTTGGTCAAGTATAATTATTTAATAAAATATACTTGTACAAGTAGTATAATTCAATCAGAGGTTGAGGCAAGGCAGACGCAAAGAACGCCACAGGTCAGACGGGAGCCGGATACCGCCGCCATGCCGCAGAGCAAGCGCCGCCGCAACGCCGCCCCGCCCTCAACCGATCATCATGAAGGAGGTTTACCACCGTGTCACAGCAGGAACTGACTGCCACCGTCGCCGAGCTGCAGGAGCTCCACAGGATGAAGGAAGAGCTTGACGCGCTGATCGAGGGCGCACAAGACCGCGTCAAGGCCCACATGGGCGAGGCTGAAGAACTGATCGCCGGCGCATTCAAGGTGACCGGATGCCCGTCATCAGCCGCCGCCTTGATACCAAGGCCCTGACCGCCGCCCTGCCCGACGTGTCCGAGCGCTTCACCAAGACCAGCACGACGAGGCGCTTCACGGTAGCGTAAAAGCCCGACGCACCACCACAGCACACGGGCTTTCACCGGCAACACCAAACCGAAACGGCTGGGGGCCAAGGCCATTGTACCGCACTGGCTCCCAGCCCGTCAAGAGACAACGGAGGAATCAGCATGGATTTTCTGAAAGCGATCTACAAGCAGTACGGCATCATTCTCGACGAGGAAATTCTGAAAGAGGACGGACACCTTAACGGCCTCGCCGTGGGCGCGAATGACAAACCGCCTATTGTCCTGCTCAGGCCCAACATGGCCGAGGGCAAGAAGCGGTTTATCATGGCCCATGAACTGGGGCACCATCTGGCAGGGCATAACATGCACAAGCAGAACGCGGAGACGATCGAGAACGAGGCCAACACGTTTGCCGCTGTGTTGATCGCCATGGAGTTGTTCATGAAGTATTGGCAACCAATCGCCGGGGAGGTGCAGACATGAGGATTTCTAAGACCAAAGACACGTTCGAGCTGGTGGATGCCCTCATCCTTGAGCACACCGGCAACCCCTCCATCAGCAGGGAGGGGCGGCGCTTTCGTGCGTGAGATGGTGCGGCTTACACCGGGTAAAGCGCCGCATTTTCTGACCGCGATTTTGACCCCAACGTTTACCCCAACGGCGATATGCCCGAGTATAACCAGACCCTAGCAGATATAACGGAATCCCAGCAACTACGGCACTTTCTTGGACTGGGCAGCACCAGAGAATACGCCGTAAAACGGCCCTCAGCGAATTCGAGTCCCGCTTTCAGCACCACAATCCGTCTCGAAAGGGACGGATTCTTGTTATACTTATGCAAAAAAGTCTGTTTCCGAATGAAACGGGCTGTTTTACACGCATATTTACATTATTCCTTCACCATCCCCATCAAATTAATAAAGATAGCCCTTGGGTTTTGGCTCGGGCTTTTGCCTCCGTCATGCCTTGAACTGCGGCCACGCTTCGTGTATAATGCAGGCGGATACATTTGAACCCGCCGAGCGGTTTTGGGCCAGGAATGCTCCATATTCCGGTATGAAAACACCGTCGCAACCGCCAGTTGACAAATCTCCAAGCGCAGATGATGGCGATGCAACCGACGGATTTCTTATAATGACATGACCAAACGGAAGGAGTGTCAGTCATGAACATCGCGGACAGAATTCAGAACCTAAGAAGAGCAAGGGGAATTTCACAGGAACAACTGGCAGACAAGGTTGGCGTCTCGCGTCAGGCCGTGTCCAAATGGGAAAGCGAGCAAAGCGTCCCCGATTTGGATAAGATCATCGTTATGAGTGAATATTTCGATGTGACGACGGATTATATCCTCAAGGGCATCGAGCCTGCGGGCAATAACCAAGGAACACAAGCCGTTGTAACCAGCACAATCCTGTACATCGCCTCAACCGCCTTCCTTGCAATCGGCCTGTTTTGCGCGTTCGGCGCCTGGTATGAGCAGCAGACGGCGGTCAGCATCTGGGGGTCGATGATTATTCAAGCCGTTGGCGCGGCGGGATATTTTATCGGCAGGCTGTTATCGGGCGCAAAAGCTCCGTTTGCGGTGAATTGGGCAAATATCCTGCTGGCCGCATTTATGCCGCTCAGCCTGATTGTAGCCGTTTGTTTCAGGCGTGTCGCCGCGCCGTATCCGACAGACGCGATCACCGGCATTGTGTTTGCAGCAGTATATTTGATTACAGCCGGTCTGAGCTTTGCGGTTCTGAAACGAAGGGCTATAGGAAGATAAGGTCGTACAAAGCCGCAGGCCAAATACCGAATATGGGCCTTTCCGTATAATGAGGTACCCATCGCGCACCCAACAAAACCGCGCAACCAATGCCCTATTCGTCAAGCGGGAGGGCCCGGAAGACGGCGCTTCAGGGCCTTCTCTGCAAGGAAGGATTTGCTATGAGTTGTTTGGGAAATCTGATCTGGTTTGTCTTCGGCGGCTGCGTAATGGGGTTGGGCTGGCTGCTGACCGGCATGCTGTGGTGCATCAGCATCGTGGGCATCCCCATGGGGATGCAGTGCTTCAAGTTGGCGCAGTTGGCGTTCTTCCCGTTTGGCAAGGATGTGTGTTACGGTGGCGGACCGGTGTCGCTGTTGCTCAACATCCTGTGGCTCGTCTTCGGAGGGGTGGCGTTGGCCGTAGGGTCGGCGGCGCTGGGCTGCGCCTTTTGCGCCACCATCATCGGCATTCCCTTCGGCCTGCAGTGCTTCAAGATGGCAAAGCTCTCGCTGACGCCCTTCGGCGCGTCGGTCGTTCAGAATTAACGCATAAACGTGAGAAGGGATGTATGCCGTTCGGACGACCATTTTCAACCGAGGGCGATGGCGTGTTCAAGGCTACCTCGGCGTGCAGCCGCGGGGCTTAACCGTTGGTTAAGCCCCGCGGTTTTTTGCTGAACGCGGCTCCATTGTGCCTGTGCTCCGCTTGCGGTATAATGGAGGCGTCCGGGCGAAAGGGGTTTCACATGAACATTGCCAGAAACATCCAGGCCCTGCGCGCGCGCAAGGGCGTGACCCAGGAGCAGCTGGCCCAGGCGCTGGGCGTCAGCGCGCCGGCACCTGGCCGTCGGGGCTGAAGGGGCCGTTTTTTGAGCCCGCGTTCCGCTTTGAGGACGCATCGGGCGCGCTGATCGGCGAGGCGATCACCACCTGGGTGCTGCTCGACATCGAAAAGCGGCGAGTGCTGCGGCCGAGCGTGCTCAAGATGCCCGCGCCGATCAACACCGAGCTGTACATGAACGGCCACATGAACAACGCGCGCTACACCGATTGGGCGCTCGACCCGCTGCGCTCGCTCGGCGAGGCGCGCTATTGAGGCCGCGTCACCCACGCTTTGCCTCGCGCTGACGCGCCGTGCCCCGGCATGTCCCGTCCCCTCGCGCGCCGATCAAAACCCTCTTCGCGGACGACCAAAAGTTTTTTCGTTTCCCCCTTGACTCTTACACAATGTCAAGGCTTATGCTGGGCATGTCATTCGAATGACCGTTTTCAACCGGGGGTGGCGGCGTGTTCAAGATCGGTGAATTCTCAAGGCTCACGCGGGTGTCGGCGCGCATGCTCAGGCATTATGAAAAGTGCGGGCTGATCGATCCGGCCGAAATCGACCGGTTCACCGGCTACCGGTTCTACAGCGCGGGTCAGATTCCGCTGATGAACCGGATCGTCATGCTGCGCGACGCGGGCTTCTCGATCGATGAGATCGGGGAGGTGCTCGCGCACGGCGAGGACGCGCGCTTTGTGCGCGAGGTGATCGAGCGCAAGCGCGCGGAAATCGAGAACGCCGTCGCCCTGGAACGGGATAAGTTGCGCAACCTTGCGCGGCTTGCCGACGTCATGAAGGGAGAGGCAATGGGTATGATTTATGAGGTGGAACTCAAGCGCCTGCCGGCGGTAGACGTGCTCGCCACGCGCGGCGTGCTGGCGGCCTATGACCGCGAGGGGGAACTCTGGCATAAGCTCGGGGCCTACATGGGCCGGCACGGCATCGCGTGCGAAGCCGGCGGGTATTCGATCTACCTGGACGAGGAGTACAAGGACGCCGGTGCGCTGGTCGAGGTGGCGGTGCCGGTGAGGCAGATGGGCGCAAGCGACGGGGATTTCACGTACAAGACGCTGCCCGAGATTGGGCTGGCCGCGACCGTGCGCTTCAAGGGACCCTACAACCAGTACGCGGCCGCCACGGAGAAGCTGGGGCAGTGGATGGAGCAAAACGGTTACGCGTTTGCGGGCCCCCTGCGCGGCCAGGCGATCGTATCGCCCGGCGACCGGGCCGACCCCGCCGACTTCCTGACGGAACTGCAGGTGCCGGTCGAGAAGCGGTAGGCACTCCGGCGCGCGGCTTAACCGTTGGTTAAGCCGCGCGGTTTTTTGCTGAACGCGGCTCCATTGTGCCTGTGCTCCGCTTGCGATATAATGGAGGCGTCCGGACGAAAGGGGTTTCACATGAACATTGCCAGAAACATCCAGGCCCTGCGCGCGAGCAAGGGCGTGACCCAGGAGCAGCTGGCCCAGGCGCTGGGCGTCAGCGCGCCGGCGGTCAGCAAGTGGGAAGGCGGGCACAGTTGCCCCGACCTCATGCTGATCGCACCGTTGGCGCGCTATTTCGGCGTGAGCACCGACGAATTGCTGGATTTTGAGCCGAAGCTCGGTGAGGCGGGCATCGAAGCGCTGGCGGATGCGTTGGCCGACGATTTTCACGCCGGGCTGGAACGGGCGGAGGCGCTGCGGTGCGAATACCCAATGGACGCCGAGCTTAGCTTTCGGCTGGCGTGTATTCTGCAGGGGCAATTCATCCACGCGCCGGACGATGCGGCGCTGGATAAGGCGCGCGCGCTGTTGCGCGCCTTGCTCGAACAGGCGGAGTCAGCCTCGAATGGCGGGCTGTTCAAGCGGCGCTGCCAGTTTCTGTTGGCCATGAGCCGCCTGAACGACGGGGAGGTCGCCGAGGCGCGCGCCTTACTCGAAGCGCTGAGCACCGAGGACGACGTTCGCCCGGAGCAACTGCTGCCCACGATTCAGTTGCGCGAGGGCGATTTTGCGGGCGCGGAACGCGCGGCGGCGCGGCGGCTGTTTGGGGCGCTGAACGATGCGATCCTTTCGTTGCTTACGATGGCCAAGGCCGCGATCAAGCAGGACGATCCCGAGCGGGCGGCGCGGTACGCCGGGGCGCAAGAGGCGCTGGCGCGGCTGTTCCACCTGATCCCGGCGCACGGCATGACGGTGGCGCAGACGCTCGATATTACCGCGCGTGCGACGGGCAACCGGGCGCAATTGCTGCGCGCGGTTGCCATGACCGCCGATTTTCTTGAGAACGGCATGCGCGCGCCGGTCGATTGGGGGCCGCTGCTTGAGCGCGCGGAACTGACCGGGGCGCTTACCGACCGGCAGCGCGCCGCGATGATTCACGCATATCTTCAGGAGCTTGGGGAAGAGGCGGCCTACGCGCCGCTTGTGGGGTGTGCCGATTTCGAATCGGTTCGCGAACGGCTCGCGCGTTTGCTCGTCAAAACGCAGGGGGATCAGGCGTGAGCGATCGGCTCGGCGCTCCCGATGCCCCGAAGGGCGAGACCGTACCTGTTTTGTAAAACCGAGCCCCGTCCGCAGGGGCGGCCTGCGGTCGCCCGAACCTGTTGATCGCACAATTCCAGCTCCGTTTACGCGCAACCGCAGGGATACCACCCCGCCTTCGGGCTTCTCTGCGCCGGAGGGGAATTGTGGGTGTCGGGCCATGCAACCGCCACGCCAAACAGGTGTGGGCGGCCGCGGGTCGCCCCCGCGAGGGGCCGGGCGCCGCGAGTTTTATGGGGCGGGGGACTCGTCCTGAAATATGGAGGCGCTGCCCATGGGCAGCGCCTCCATATTTCAGCACATCGGGAACGCCGCGTCGCCTTCGCCCGGACTCGGCCGCTCGGCCCTATTGCCCGGGCACTGGGTTTGGCGGCGCGGGGTTACGGTCTCCGGCGGTCAAGGGCGCCGCCCTTGAAACCCGCCAAAGGGGGGCGCCCACTGGACTTTCGGAACCGCTCACGCGGGAAAGAGCGCCGTTGCCGCTAATCTTCGCATACCGCCCTTCTACTTTCGCCCCTTCGTCATAGCCCGCGAACGCATGCTCCACCGCCGCCAGATCGGGCGCGGGGGCCAACAGGCTCACCATCGGGCAGATCACGAGCGAAGCGATCATCGCCAGCGCGCCCGCGATGATCGGGGTCGTCCAGCCGAACGCCGCGTTGCCCACGGTCAGCACGGTGCCCACCGCGAACGACGCCCATACCCCCGCGCGCGCGGCGCGCTTCCAGAACAGCCCGTACAAAAACGGCGCCAGGAACGAGCCGGCCAGCGCGCCCCAGGACACGCTCATCAGCGTGGTGATAAGCGCGCCGGGGTTCAGCGCCAGCAGCACCGATACCAGCACAAACACCGCGCACATCAGCCGGATCGTGAGCATTTGTTGCTTCTCGGGCATGTTCGGCGCGAGCTTCGTCCGCACGAAATCCAGCGTGAACGTCGACGCCGACGCGATGACCAGCGCGGCCAGCGTGGACATCGACGCCGACAGCACCAGCACCACCACCACGCCCATCAGCACATCCGACAGTTGGCCGGAGAGCATCGCGGGCACGATCCCGTCGAAGCCGCCGACGCTCGCCGGGCTGTCCACGTACAGCCGCCCGAACGCGCCCGTAAAGTACGAGCCGCCCGATACCACGATGGCGAAGATCGTGGAGATGATCGTGCCGGTCTTGATCGCCTTCTCATCCTTAATCATGTAGAACTTGTGCAGCATCTGCGGCAGACCCCAGGTGCCCAGCGAGGTCAGCACCACCACGCTGAGCAACCCCAGCGGGTCGGGGCCGAAGAAGCCGGCGTATACGCCCGGCTGACCGAGCGTGCCCGCCGATTCCGACGGGATCAGCGAAAGCCGCCTCACCGCCTCCATAAACCCGCCCTGGCCGCGCAGCACCGAGAACACCACCAGCGCGATGCCGCCGAGCATGATAAGCCCCTGC
This sequence comes from Anaerozeibacter quisquiliarum, assembly GCF_051162045.1. Taxonomy (NCBI): domain Bacteria; kingdom Bacillati; phylum Bacillota; class Clostridia; order Eubacteriales; family Anaerozeibacteraceae; genus Anaerozeibacter; species Anaerozeibacter quisquiliarum. Next base: position 77,689 of record NZ_JBISDI010000014.1, on the reverse strand, counting down.
ACGAAGTCGTTGAGCGCGGTCGCCATGTACCCGCCCAGGATCACGTAAGCGCCGGTCAACAGCCCCATGCCCCAGATCACATAGCGGTAGTCGACGCCGAAGGCCACGGAGAACAGCCCCGACAGACCCTTGTACACCGACGCCGAATAGGGCACCAGGAAGATGAAGATGATCGCCGAGGCCATAAGCTTGAGGCTGTCGCCCCCGCCGTAGCGCTTGGCGAAGAACTCGGGCATCGTCGAAGCGCGCAGGTGGCGCGTCATGACGCGTGTGCGACGCCCCAGCATCACCCAGGCCAACAGCGACCCGATCAGCGCATTGCCCAGGCCGATCCAGGTGGCGGACAGGCCGTAGCTCCAGCCGAACTGGCCCGCGTAGCCGATAAAGACCACGCCGGAAAAGTAGCTGGTACCGTAGGCGAATGCCGACAGCCACGGCCCCATGGCCCGGCCCCCCAGCACGAAGTCGCCCACGCCCTGTACCTTCCGGCGCGCGTACAGCCCGATGCCGATCATGACCACAAAAAAGAGCGCAACAATAAAAACCTTTGCAAACATGAGATCCATCCTTCCTCGCCGCAGCACAATGGGCATGCCCACCAGGCGGCATTACGGGCCGCATTATAACATACGCCGACATGTGGTGTCAACGCAACCGAGGATGGGCGGGGCATACCTTGTCATCGGCTAAATATACGTAAAGCCCGCGCCTGCGCTTGAACTGCGGCGCAAAACAGTGTACAATCATCCATGTATCCGGTTCAATGTTCGGGTTTGTCGACAAAAAGGATGCGGAGGTAAGGATTCATGAGAAAGCTGTTGGCCCTGGTGGTTGCGCTGGTTCTGACGTTTGGTTTTGCTGCTACGGCGAGCGCGTTTGCGCCCGTGCCCAAGGACGAGATCAAGGTTGGTTTTGTGTACATCGGCGACACGGTGGACCTGGGCTACACCTACGCCCACCACCAGGGAACGCTGGGCATGCAGCAGGCGCTGGGCCTTCGGGACGATCAGATCCTAATCAAGCGCAACGTGTCCGAGAACAGCGATTGCGAGACCGCGCTGCGCGAGCTGGTGGAGCAGGGCTGCAACATCATCTTCGCCAACAGCTTCGGCTTCATGGACTATATGGAAGAGATCGCGGGCGAGTATCCGGACGTGATCTTCGCGCACTGCTCGGGCTACAAAAACAACGGCGTGAACCTGGTCAACTACTTTGGCCGCATCTACGAGGCGCGCTACCTGTCGGGCATCGCGGCGGGCCTCAAGGCCAAGGAGATCGGCAACAACCATCTGGGCTACGTGGCGGCCTTCACCACGATCCCCGAGGTGGTGTATTCGCTGAACGCCTACTACCTGGGCGCCAAGTCGGTCAACCCCGACGTGACCATGACGGTCAAGGCGACCAACTCCTGGTATGACCCGACGATCGAGCGCCAGGTGGCCGACGCGCTGGTCGCGGCGGGCTGCGGCGTGCTGTCCCAGCACTGCGACACCACCGGCCCGGTGGTGGCCTGCGAGGAGAACGGCCTGTTCGCCGTGGGCTACAACGCCGACGTGACCGACGTCGCGCCCAAGGCCTACCTGACCGCGCCGATCTGGAACTGGTCGGCCTACGTGACGGAAGCGGTACAGCAGGTGATCGACGGCACCTGGCAGAGCGAGGACGTGCTGATGGGCATGTCGGACGGCCTGGTCGATATCGCGCCGCTCACGCCCAACTGCGCCCCCGGCACCGCCGAGGCGGTCGAGGCCGCGCGCGCCCGGATCCTGGACGGCTCGTTCGGCGTGTTCGTGGGCCCGATCGTGGACAACGAAGGCAACACCCAGGTGGCCGAAGGCCAAACCCTGACCCCGGGCGAGATCCTGAGCGTGCTGTGGTTTGCCGAGGGCATCACGGTCGCGTAAGCGCATGAACATGGCCCCTGGGATTTTGCCGCGGCAAAATCCCAGGGGCCTTTTCGTTCGCCTAGTCGCGGCGCGTTGGGTTGTCAGTGCGGTTCATCAGGTAGTCGAGGCTGGTGCCGAAGAAATCCGCCAGCAGCAGCAAGTCGCCGGTGGAGGGGATACGCTCGCCGCGCTCATATTTGGAAATCTGGCTCTGATCGATGCCGGTTTCTATGCTCAGCGCCACCTGCGGCAGGTTGCGCTTCTTGCGCAGCAGCTTCAGCCGCTCCATATGACATCTAGGGCAGTATGTCATATTTGCTCTTGACAAATAGAGCATATAGTCCTATTACAGGTGTGCGAAGGAGGCGACGCAGCGTGGACCATATCCACATGGGCCGGCAGGTTCGCAGCGCCCGCAAGCGCAAGGGCATGACACTCAGGCCTGTGTGTACTTGGAAGAAGTGCCGTCGCTATTGCGAGATGGGCTGTGAAAAGCGTAGGACCTCATCGTGGCGTAGCAAGGGGGTTGTCGCGGCGCGTGCGGCAACCCCTTTTGGGTCATCCCTCTTCGTACAGCGCGTCCGCCTGCCCGCGGGTAATCAGCCCGGCCTCCACGGCCAGCTCTACCATCCGGCGCGTCCACAGCCCGCGCAGGTAGTTCTGCCGGATCACCTCATAGCTCATGCGCGTCCCTCCCCCCGAGCGTCCCGCGCGAGCGAGAGCACATTTTGGAACTCGAGCGCCGCCGCCAGCCGCTCCGTCGGATCGGGCGGCGCGCTCTCGCTCGCGCGGTTGCGCAGCGCCTCGATCGCACGGATGGCCGCCTCCTCGTCGAGGCTGCTATCGATGTCCAGCACGCTGCGCAGCCGCGACAGCGGGTCGAACGCCAGCAGGCACTCGCCCGCTTCGTCGGTCTCCGCCACATGCGTGACCGTCAGCGCCGCCGGCCAAAGCGCAAGCATTCGCGCCTTGGTGCCCAGCTCGCCGTTGCCCAGCACGTAGGTCGTATCTCCGGTGTACTTCGTAAGTTTCACCATGGGAATGCCCCCTTTCGGGGGCGATTGTAAAAGGTGGAAGCCGACCAAATGCGACGCGGATTGCGAGATGACCCGGAACGCAAGGAAGGTGTCCGCTATTGTTTTGATAGATACCACCGGCTATCCATACGCAGCCCCCTTCAGCCGCGCATCCGGCCGCCCAAAACGACCGGATGCGGCCGGAGGGATGACGGGTTTTACGGGGTGGGGACGGATACGGCGGCGCGGGGGACGGGGTATGTTGGGGCTCCGCCCCGAGCCCCGTCAAAGGGACTTCGCCCCTTTGGAGTCCCCATGACCGCTCACGCGTGGAGGAGCCGTTGCCATTTCTTCTTAAAAAATGTAATGAAACACGTATTGATCGAGCAGCACCAGCACGCCCAGCACGCCGGTGTACAGCCCGAACCAGGTCAGGCGCACGCGGCGGATGATGGCGAGCATGAGCTTGATCGCGAGAAAGCTCGAGACGAGCGCGGTGGCCATGCCGATCAGCACGGGCGTCCAGTCGGGGATGACCTCCACCACATTGCCGCCCAGCAGCTTCACGCCTTCGAGCACGATCGAACCGAGGATCGCGGGGATCGACATCAGGAACGCGAAATCGGCCGAGCGCTTTCGGGACAGGCCGGTGGCCACGCCGCCCGAGATCGTCGAGCCCGAGCGCGAGATGCCCGGCAGAATCGCGACCGCCTGCATGATGCCCATGACGACGGCGCTGACCCAGGTGACCCGTGTGCTTTTCGGGGCCAGCCCGCCCACGAGGTCGGAAAGCCACAGGATCAGCGTGGTAATCAGGAAAGAAAAGCCCAGGAACGCGCCGTCAAACGACTGGTTGAAGAAGTCCTTGAACAATAGCGCCGCGATCACGGCCGGCACGGTCGCGGCCACCAGCATGAGCAGCTCCGACTTCAGCGGGTGCAGGATCATGTTCCAGATCCTTTGCCAGTACACCGCGATCACGGCCAGCAGCGTGCCCGCGTGCAACAGCACCGACACGGTGACCATGTCGTTTCGAATGCCGAAGAGCTTCCCCAGCAGCACCATATGGCCCGAGGAGCTGACCGGCAGAAACTCGGTCAATCCCTGCGTAAGCCCCAACCAGAACGCCTGCATTACGTCCACGTTGATCCCCCCTACTCATCGCGCTTCACTTCATTCTACGCGAAAACCGCGCGCGGCACAAGCGCTTATCGGTAATTTCCCACGCCAAATGACGGATGGGGTTTTGAGCCGATTTGACGATACCACGCAGGGGTCGATGCCCGCATCGGCCCCTACGGCGTCTGCAACGAAATCGCTCTTTTTAACGCCTTGGCCGCCAGCGGCGCGGCGGTACCGCCGCCGGTGCCGCCCCCCTCGACCACGACCGCGATCGCATAGGGCGCGTCCTCCTCCGCCACGAAGCCCACGAACCAGGCGTTGGTCGGCGCGCGCTTGTCGTCGGACACCTCGGCGGTGCCGGTCTTGCCGCACACGGTGTAGCCCTTGATGCGCGCCTTGGTGGCCGTGCCCGACTCCACCACGCGGCGCATGTAGCGCCCGACGGTATCGGCGGTCGAGCGATCCATGACGCGCGCGTACTGCCCGGTGGGCGGGCGCAGCCGCGGCATCCCCCCGACGCCGGTCACTTGCGCGATCAGCCGCGGCTCCTGCATCGTGCCGCCGTTTGCCACCGCGCCCGCGAGCAGCGCCATATGCAGCGGCGTGACCAGCAGCTTGCCCTGCCCGTCGCCGGTCCAGGCCAGTTCGCCCGGATCCAGGATGGCGTCGGGAATGCTCGACTGGTACAGCACCAGGTCGCGGAACCGGAAGTTGTCGTTAAAGCCCATCCTGCGCGCCGCGGCGGAAAGGCGCTTGTCGCCCAGTTCCTCGGCGATCGAGGCAAACGTCACGTTGCAGCTCTTCTCGAGCGCCTGGCCCAGCGTCATCGTGCCGTGTACCTCGCCGCCGTAGCAGGCCACCTTGGTGTCGCCGAAGTAGCGCGGGCCGTCGCATACGAAGGTTCGTTCGTCGATGCCGTCCAGGTTCTCGAGCGCCGCGGCCAGCGTCACGATCTTGAACGACGAGCCGGGCGCGTACTGGCCCTGCAGGCATCGGTTCAGGTAGGCCGTGCCGCTCTCGTCGGCGCCACCCTGGCGGCTAAGCAGTTTTTGCGGGTCGTAGTCGGGCTTGGACACCATGGACAGCACCTCGCCGGTGCGGTAATTGATCAGCGCCACCGCGCCGGCGTGCTTTGAGGGGAACTGCTCCGCGATGTAGGCGGTGAGCTCCGCGTCCACGGTCAGACGGATGTTGTCGCCCTTGTAGCTCTGCCCGGTCACGTACTGCCAGGTGCGGTCGATGATCGAGCCGCCGAGGCCCAGCAGCGTGCCGGCGTGGAAGGTCTCGACGCCGGTGCCCGACATGCTCAGTTGGTCGCCCACGGTCTGAGACAGCGCGCGGCGCACCGTACGATCGGAAGCGTACCGCCGCTCGCCATCGGCGTTTGTTTCGGCCAGCACCACGCCGTTCCGATCGGTGATCGTGCCCATACCCACGGTCTTGCGCGCGCTGGTCAGCCGGGTGTTGTACTGGGTGGTTACCCAGCGCGAGCCCTGCGTGTACACGGTATAGCCCAGAAAGGCGCTTAAGGCCAAAAACGCGCATACCAGCACCGTCGCGATTACGCGCGTGGCGAAGCGCATCGTCCTCATCCGCCCGCCTCCCTCCAGGTCATGCGCGTAAGGTCGTCCGCCTCGTCGTGCGCGTTGATCGACGACACGCCCAACAGCAGCCCGAACGATAAGCACATCGATACCATCGACGAGCCGCCCGCGCTGATGAACGGCAGCGTCACGCCGGTCAGCGGGATCATCTTGATGTTGCCGCCCACGTTGATGAACGCCTGTACGCCCAGCAGCACCACCACGCCCAGCGCGGTCAGCGCGTGGAAGCTGGTGCGCGCGTTCAGCGCGACCGACATGCCGCGCAGCACGATCAGCAGATAGACGACCAGCAGCATCAGCGCGAAGATCAGCCCGAACTCTTCCGACAGTGCCGCGAAAATGAAGTCGGAGTGGTACAGCGGAATGTTGCGCGGATACCCGAGCCCCAGCCCCATACCGAACAGCCAGCCCGAGCCGATCGAAATCAGCGCCTGGATGATCTGCCAGCCGCTGTCGCGCGGGTCGCTCCAGGGGTTTATAAACATCTCGATCCGCTTCTGCACGTAGGGGAACGCGTGATAGGCGATCAGCGCGCCGCCCGCGCCGATGCCCAGCCCGAAAAGGGTCACGAGCGCGTTCGAGGTGGCGGCATAATAGACGGCCACCGTGGTCAGAAAGTAGATCAGCAGCGCGCCCAGGTCGCGCTCGAGCAGCAGCAGCGCGCACAGCCCGCCGGCGAACGCGAGCGCCGGCAGACACCTCCAGAAGCGCGGCCGCCCGGCGAGCCCGCCGGCCAGCACGACGATCAGGAGGGGCTTGACGAACTCAGACGGCTGGATCGATTGATTCACGAACGGCAGCTTGATCCAGTTTTTTGCGCCGTTGTTCCACTCGCCGATCACCAGCGGCGAGAGCAGGAAGAGCGCCGCGCCCGCCATCAAGAAGGGCTGCCACCGGTCCCAGCGCCGAAGCCTGCGCATCAGCACGATGCCGGCCGCCATCGCCACCATGCCCATCAGCACGAACAGCGCCTGGTTCAGCGGCGTGATCGCGGCGCGCGCGATATCCTGCAGTGTAATCAGCCCCACCGAGCACAGCAACATCACAAGGATCAAAAGCGCCCGATCGACCTGCCAAAGCTTGCCGTACAGGTTGACGACGCCCCATGTCAGCCCCGGCAGCAGCAGCGACATGAGCAGCGCCTGCGCGTCGATCGGGTCGCGCTTGAACGAGAGCAGCAGCAGCGCTGTGAACTGCAGCAGCATCACAGAGGTCAGCAGCAGCCGGGTGTTCGAGCGCAGCAGCATGCCCTTGAGCGTATGTGAATCTACTCGTCTGGCCATAGCTCGTCCTCAAAATCCTCCAAATCATCCCTGCTTCCGCGCGAGCGCTGTCCGCTCTCCGGCTCGTCACCCCACAGAACATCGTCGGCGAAGTCGTCCGCGGGCTCGTCCGCCGGCTCGGGGTCGAACACCACCAACAAGAGCTTCGTCTTGCCGATGGTCAGCGTGTCGCCGTCGCGCATGAACAGCATATCGCCGGTGTGCGCTTCGTTGAGCACGGCACGGTTCTTGCCGCACGGGCGCACCAGCAGCCCGCCCTCGCGCTGCTCGAGCGTCAGGTGAAAGCGCGCCACGTCCTTGCCGGAGACGCGCACGTCGGCGCGGCGCGACGAGCCGAGCACGCCCTCGCGCGGCACGGGCACGCTGAGCTGGCGCTTGGTGCGGCCCGGATTGATTACGAACTCGCCGATGCAGCCGGTCTCGGGCGACCAGGCGCGCAGCAACGCTGCACGGCGGTTGTCCACCACCGTGATGCGCCACGCGCGAAACGCGATCAGCACCATCAAAGCGCAAAACCAGTACCGCGCGGCCATGGCAATCAGGGTGTACAACTCGCCGTTCATCGACGCCTCCATCGGTTTTTGAACCATCACTATATCATATGCCCAATTGATCCGTCAACAAAGGCGGTCTATTATTCCTTGGACGAATTTTGGGCCACATCCGTTCAAAATAACCCCGATCCCCGAAACGGCATAGGATGCGGTAGCAACACATCGGGGGGCATCGGCATGGTCTTGCGCGGAGAGATGTACCTGGCGAACCTCGACCCCGTGGTGGGCTCGGAGCAGGGCGGCACGCGACCGGTGCTGGTGATCCAGAACGACGTGGGCAATCGGTTCAGCCCCACGGTCATCGCGCTGGCCGTGACCAGCCAGATGCACAAGGCGCGCCTGCCTACCCACGTGCCCATCGAGGCCGAGGGCCACGGGCTGACGCGCGACAGCGTGGTGCTGGCCGAGCAGGTGCGTACGCTCGACAAGCGGCGGCTGGGCGAGCGGTTGGGCAAGCTGCCCGAGCACGTGATGGAGCAGGTGGCTCAGGCGCTTAAGGTATCTCTGGGGTTGTAAAGAATGCTCCAAATTTGGTATACTAAAGAAAGACGTCTTGAATACAACCGGAGGGCATATGCAAAACAAAGGCCGCGAATGGGTGTCATGGGCGCAGGTTGTGCTGGGCCTTATATTCGGCTCACTGGGCTACCGCCTTTTTCTGGTGCCCAACGACATCGCGGCGGGCGGCTTCACCGGCATCGGGCAGCTAATCAACGCGTTCACCGGCTGGCCGGTGGGCATGATCGCGCTGGTGTTGAACCTGCCGCTGTTTGCGCTGTCGATGCGGCGGCTGGGGCTGGGGTTCGGGCTTCGGTCGCTGCTGTCGATGATCGCGCTGTCGCTGTTGATCGACCATCTGCCCGTGCCCCCGGTCACAGACGACGCGCTGCTGTCGTCGGTGTTCGGCGGGGTGATGGCGGGGTTCGGGTTCGGGCTGGTTTTGCGCGGCGACGCCACCACCGGCGGCAGCGACATGTTGGGCAAGGTAATCAACGACCATTTCCCGGCGTTCAGCATCGGCGCGATCTCCTTCGCGGTGGACGCGTTGGTGATCGTGGGCAGCGCCTTTGTGTTCAGCGCCACGCGCGCCATGCAGGCGTTGGTCGCGGCGTACCTGATGAACCGGATGCTGGACATGGTGCTCGAAGGCCTCAACCTCGCCAAGGCCTACTACATCATATCGAACGAGAGCGAAACGATCGCCGCGCGCATCCTGACCGAGCTCGACCGTGGCGTGACCGGCCTGAACGGCCGCGGCATGTACTCGGGCGACAGCCGCCTGGTGCTGCTGTGCGTGGTCGGGCGGCTGGAGACCGCTCGCCTGCGCCGCATCGTGGCCGAGACCGATCCGGCCGCGTTCATGATTGCCACCGAAGTGCACGAAGCGCTGGGCGAGGGATTTATGCCGCATAAGAAATGACGCCGGTCTTCAAACAGTTGAATGCCGTTCTCGCGCGTTGTTCTTCCCTCCCCGCCGGATCGCGCGAAAAACTACCCCAGCACATCCTCCATCCCATACAGCCCCGCCGGCTTCCCGCAAACGAACCGGGCGGCGGTGAGCGCGCCGGCGGCGAAGATGCGTCGGCTGGTGGCGCTGTGGCGCAGTTCGAGGGTCTCGTCCTCGCCGAAGAAGAACACGCTGTGCTCGCCGGCCATCGTGCCGCCGCGCAGCGCGTGCACGCCGATCTCGCGGCCGCGTGCGCCGGTGTGTCCCTCGCGGCCGTATACCCGTGGCAACTTCGCTTCCGGGTCCACGGCGTTCACAAGCGCCACGGCGGTGCCGCTGGGCGCGTCGGCCTTCTGATTGTGGTGGGTCTCGACGATCTCGACGTCAAAGCCGGCCTGAAGCAGCTGAGGGGCGATGGATTGCACCGCCCGTTTGAGCAGATGCACCCCCATCGAGTAGTTGGGCGAGTGCACGATCGCGGCGCTTTTTGCCGCTTCGCGGATGGCTTCGCCCTGGGCGTCCGACAGGCCTGTGGTGCCCAGCACCAGCGCGCAGCCGGTGCGCTTCGCGTAGTCCAGGAGTTTTCCAAGGTTGTCCGGGTGCGAAAAGTCGATCAGCACATGGGCCTTTCCCGGCACGTCGTCCGGCTTCTCAAACAACCCCACGTCGACCACGCCGAGCAGGTGCATGTCGTTATCCCGCTCGATCAATTGCTCGATCATCCGCCCCATCTTGCCGTGGCCCGACAGTATCAGATTCATGCGTTTGTCAGCACCTCCATCGCGGCCTTTAGTTTCTCCCGGTTCGCCGGATCCATCTCAAAGAGCGGCAGCCGATAACCGCCCACGCCCATGCCCCGAAGGTTCATCGCCTCCTTGATCGGGATCGGGTTGACCTCGATGAACAGGGCGTTGATGAGATCGAGGTATTTCAGTTGCAGCTGCGCCGCGCTTCGGTAGTCGCCGGTCAGCGCCGCGTGTACGATGGCGCGAGTCTCGACCGGGCACAGGTTGGCGAACACGCTGATTACGCCGCTGCCGCCCAGCGACAGTACCGGCACGATCATGTCGTCGTTGCCCGACAGCAGCGCGAAATCGTCGCTTATATAGCGCGCCACCTGCGCCACATAGGAGATGTTACCGCTGGCCTCCTTGAGCGCCACGATGCGCGGATGGCGGCTGAGCTTCGCCACGCAATTGACCGACAGCGCGCAGCCGGTGCGGCCGGGCACGTTGTACAGTATGATCGGGGTTCTGACCGCGTCCGCGATGTCGGCGAAGTGGCGGTACATGCCCCGCTCGTTGGTCTTGTTGTAGTAGGGCGTAATCAGCAACAGGCCGTCCACGCCCAGCCGCTCGTAGGCCAGGCTCTTCATCAGCGCGGTCCCGGTGCAGTTGGAGCCCGCGCCCGCGATCACCGGCACGCGATGATCCACCGCCTCCATCGCGCAGCGCACTACCGCCTCGTCTTCCTCGTGGGTCATGGCGCTCGACTCGCCCGTGGTGCCCAGCACCACGATGCCGTCGGTGCCCTGTTCGATGTGCCAACGGCACAGCTCGGCAAGCTTCTCGTAGTTCACGCTGCCATCTAAGTGAAACGGCGTCACCAGCGCCACATAGCTGCCCTTCAACATGTCAATCGCTCCCTCCTTTATGCGGGCGGGCGACCGCGGGCCGCCCCTACAGGTTCGGAATTTGTGCCATCATATCAGGTTTTGGACGGAAGCGCAATCTTGATTCATTGATTTAGCATGCTAAAACAATAACTTGACAGAGTGAATTGAGGGCGCTATACTCTGATGAAAAGGGGCTGATGGCGATGGAAGGCGGGGGCTTTGCCCGGCGCGAGGAGCAGGTGACCCTTGAACTGCGGGCGATGTACGAGCGGCACGGCTACAGGAAGTACCGCATGAGCAAGTTCGAGGCGTACGAGCTGTACCTCGAAAACATCAATTTTTTGAAGAGCCGCTCGATCATCACGTTCAACGGCCCGGACGGGCGGGTGCTGGCGCTCAGGCCCGACGTGACGCTGTCGATCGTGAAGAACACCCGCGCCGACCGCGCGTCGTCGGAGAAATTCTATTATCTGGAGAACGTGTACCGGCTCGACAAGGCGAGCGGGGCCTACCGCGAGATTGCGCAGCTGGGGCTCGAATACCTGGGCGCGCGCGACGCCTACGCCACGAGCGAGGTGCTCATGCTGGCGGCCAGGACGCTCAACACCATCGACCCGGCGGGCCGGATGCAGCTTTCGCACGTGGGCTTCCTCCAATCGCTGATGGAGGGGCTGGGCGTGACGGGCGAGGGCCGGGGGGAGCTGGCCCGATCGATCCGCAGGAAGAACGCGCATGAGCTCGCGGCCACCGCGCGCGCGCTGGGCCTGCCCCCGGCGGCGACCGAGCTGCTCGAGGGCGCGGCGGCCTTAAGCGGCGCGTTCCGCGAAACGCTTGCGAGGGCGCGCGCGTTCGCGATCACGCCCAGTCAGACCGCGGCGCTGGACGAGCTGGAAGCGGTGGGCGCGGCGCTCGAGGCGCGCGGCGCGGCCCAGGGGCTGACGCTGGATTTCTCGCTGCTGGGCGACATGGACTACTACTCGGGCGTGGCGTTTCAGGGCTATGTGCCGGGGGTGCCGCGCGCGGTGCTGGCGGGCGGCGGCTACGCCGCGCTGCTCGCGCGGTTCGGGCGCGATATCGACGCGATCGGCTTCGCGGTCTACCTGAACGAGTTGAGCTTTCTCTACGAGCGCGGCGACGTGGACGACGTGGACGTGCTGCTGATCTACGGCGAAGCCGACGCGCCCGAACGGGTGGCGCGCGCGGCCGGGCGCCTGATCGAGCGCGGCTTGCGCGTGCGCTGCGAGCGCAGGCCGCCGCGCGAGCTGCGCGCGGGGCGGCAGATGACGCTTGAGGAGGTGGAGGCCGATGCTTAACGTGGCGCTGCCCAAGGGGCGGCTGGGCGACGCGGTCTACCGGCGGTTCGCCGCGCTCGGGTACCCCTGTGCGGCGATGGCCGAGGACAACCGCAAGCTGGTGTTTGTAAGCGACGATGGGCGGATGCGCTTCCTGCTGGTCAAGCCGTCGGACGTGGCGATCTACGTCGAGCACGGCGCGGCCGACGTGGGCGTCGTGGGCAAGGATATTTTGCTCGAGGGCGACTACGACGTGTACGAGCTGCTGGACCTGGGCGTCGGCAGGTGCCGGCTGTGCGTCGCGGGCCGGCGCGGTTACGCCGAGGACCGCGACCGGGTGCTCAAGGTGGCGACCAAGTACGTGCAGGTGGCGGGGCGCTACTATGCCTCGATCGACCGCGAGATCGAGCTGATCCGCCTCAACGGCTCGATCGAGCTGGCCCCGATCCTGAGGCTGTCGGACGTAATCGTCGACATCGTGGAGTCGGGCAAGACGCTCGAGGAAAACGACCTGGTGGTGCTGTCCGACATCGTGCCGGTGTCGGCGCGGCTGATCGCCAACCGGTCGAGCTACCTGTTCAAGGAAGAGGCCATCGACCTTTTGTGCGCGGGGCTCAGGGAGGTGTGCGCGAAGTGATGGAGATAACCTACGCGAAGGACCTGTCCCTGGAAGCGCTGAAGGGCGCGCCCATGGAAGCGGACGGCGCGATCGAAGCGGCGGCCGCGCGGATCATCCTGGATGTGCGCGCGCGGGGCGACGCGGCGCTCCTTGAGCTGACCGAGCGCTTCGACGGGGCGCGGCTCGATTCGCTGGCCGTGACGAGCGATGAGATCGAGGCGGCCTGGGCCGCCGAGGACGGGGCGTTCAAGGCGCTGCTCGCGGGCGCGGCGGACAACATCCGCGCGTTCCACCGGCGGCAGCTGCGCGAGGGCTTTGTCGTCAGCGAGCGCCCCGGCATCGTGCTGGGCCAGCGGCTGATGCCGCTGGGTCGCGTGGGGCTGTACGTGCCGGGCGGCACCGCCAGCTACCCCTCGTCGGTGCTGATGAACGCCATACCCGCCGCGCTGGCCGGTGTCCAATCGATCGCGGTCGTCACCCCGCCCGGCCCGGACGGGCGGATCGCGCCTTCGATCCTGTGCGCGGCGAGGATGGCCGGGGTCACGGAAATCTATAAGGTCGGCGGCGCGCAGGCGGTGGCGGCGCTGGCCTACGGCACCGAAACCGTCGCGCGGGTGGACAAGATCGTCGGCCCCGGCAACGCCTACGTGGCCGCGGCCAAGCGCCGGGTGTACGGCGTCGTGGACATCGACATGGTGGCCGGGCCCAGCGAGATCTTGGTGATCGCCGACGGACGCTCAAGCGTGCGCGAGGTGGCGGCGGATCTGTTATCCCAAGCCGAGCACGACGCGCTGTCGAAGGCGATCCTGCTGACCGACAGCGAGGCGCTGGCGCGGGCGGTGCAGATCGAGGTCGAGGCGCAGCTTTCGGCGCTGCCCCGCGAGCGGATCGCCCGCGCGTCGATCGAGGCAAACGGCCAGATCATCGTGGTCGATTCGATGAAGGAGGCGGTGGACATTTCAAACGCCATCGCGCCCGAGCACCTCGAGCTGTGCGTGGACGAGCCGTTCGCGCTGCTGGGCGCGGTGACGAACGCCGGCTCGGTGTTCCTGGGCCGCAACGCCCCCGAGGCGCTCGGCGACTACTGGGCGGGGCTCAACCACACGCTGCCCACGAGCGGCACCGCGCGGTTCTCCTCGCCGCTGTCGGTCGACGATTTCCTGAAGAAGACCCAGTTCGTCTACTACACGCGCGAGGCGCTCGCCGAAGCGCGCCGAAGCGTGATGGCCTTTGCCGAGCGCGAGGGCCTCGGCGCGCACGCCCGCTCGATCGGCGTGCGGTTTGAGGGGGATGCTCTATGAGCCGCTTTCTGAACGCGCGCTATCAGGCGATGAAAGCCTACGTTCCGGGCGAACAGCCGAAGGAACCCAATCTCATCAAGCTCAACACCAACGAGAGCCCGTTTCCGCCTTCGCCGTTGGCGCTCGCGGCGGCGACACCCGAGGCGCTCCGGCGGCTGCGGCTGTACAGCCCGATCGGCGTGACCGAGCTCGACCGCGCGATTGCCGACGCCTACGGCCTGTCGCCCGAGCGGGTGATCGCGGGCAACGGATCGGACGAGATCCTGTCCTACGCGTTTTTGGCCTGGGGCGACCGCGGCGCGCGCTACCCCGACATCACCTACGGCTTCTACCGCGTGTGGGCGGCGCTGTACGGCGTGCGCTCGCAGGTGGCGCCGGTGGCAGGCGACTTCTCGATCGACCCCGACGACTACCGGGACGGGGACGAGATGGTCGTGATCGCCAACCCCAACGCGCCGACCGGGCTGACGCTTTGCCGCGCCGATGTCGAGCGCATCGTGCGCTTAAAGCCCGACCGGCCCGTGGTCGTGGACGAGGCCTACGTCGACTTCGGCGGCGAGTCGGCGGCCTCGCTGGTCGAGCGCTACGACAACCTGCTGGTGGTGATGACCGCTTCGAAGTCCCGAAACCTCGCGGGAGCGCGGCTGGGCTGGGCGCTGGGCTCGAAGGCGCTGATCGAGGATTTGAACAAGATGCGCTACTCGCTCAACCCCTACAATGTCAACGCGATCACGCAGTTGATGGGCGCGGCGGCGCTGCGCGACCGGGCGTATTTCGAAGACTGCGTGCGCCGGATCGTCGACGCGCGCGCCTACACGGAAGCGTCGCTCCGGGCGCTGGGTTTTGCGGTACTGCCCTCGAAGGCCAACTTCGTGTTCGCCTCGCCGCCGGACGGCGATGCGCGCGGCTACCAGGCGAAGCTTAGGGCGAAGGGCATCTTGATCCGGCATTTCGACCAGCCGCGCATCGAGGCCTACGCGCGCATCAGCATTGGGCGTATGGACGAGATGGAGCGGCTGATCGAAGTCACAAAGGAGGTCTACGCATGAGGGAAGCGAACATCCGGCGCGAGACGGCGGAGACGGCCGTCGAGCTGACGCTCAACCTGGACGGCGCGGGCGCGGCCGAGGTGGACACCGGCGTGGGTTTTCTCGACCACATGCTGACGCTTTTTACCTTCCACGCCCGGTTCGACCTGCGCGTGCACTGTAAGGGAGACAGCCATGTGGACGACCATCACTCGGTCGAGGACGTGGGCATCGCGCTGGGCCGGGCGCTCAGGGAAGCCGTGGGCGACAGGCGCGGCATCGCGCGCTACGGCCAGTGGCTGCTGCCGATGGACGAGGCGCTGGTGCTGTGCGCGCTCGATTTGAGCGGGCGCGCCTTCCTCGGCTTCGATATGGCGCTGCCGGCTCAAAAGGTGGGGACGTTCGACACCGAATTGGTGAAAGAATTCATGCTGGCGCTGACGCGCGAGTCGTTGCTGACGCTGCACGTCAAGCGGCTGTCGGGCGAGAACACCCATCACATCATCGAGGCGGCGTTCAAGTCCCTCGGGCGCGCGCTGAGGCAGGCGGTTTCGATCGACCCGGCGCTCGGCGGCGGCGCGGCCTCGTCGAAGGGGACGCTTTTATGATCGCGATCGTCGACTACGGGGTGGGCAACCTGTTTTCGCTGACGCGTTCGCTCGAGTGCCTGGGCGCGCATACGCAGGTGACCGGCGATCCTGCCGTACTCGAAGCGGCGGACAGAATCATCCTGCCGGGCGTGGGCGCGTTCGGCGACGCAATGGCGAAGCTGCGCGCGACCGGCCTCGACCGGGCGGTCGCCGCGCGCGCGGCGGCGGGGGCTGCGTTGATGGGCATTTGCCTGGGCATGCAGCTGTTGTTTGAAGAGAGCGAAGAATACGGGCGTCACCCGGGACTGGGACTGATTCCGGGCACGATCCGCCCGCTTAAGGGCGCGGTGCCCTTGGCGCTCAAGGTGCCCCACATGGGCTGGAACGCGCTCGAGGTCCTGCGCCCCCACCCGCTGGCGCGCGGTCTGCGCCCGGGCGACTGCGTGTACTATGTGCACTCCTACTACGCGACCGGCTGCGCGGAGGCGGTGATCGCCTCGTCGGAATACGGCGTAAACGTGCCGGGCATCGTGGCGCGGGGCAGCGTATGCGGCTGCCAGTTCCACCCCGAAAAAAGCGGGAAAGTGGGGCTGAATATCCTTAAGGCGTTCTGTGATATATAGGAGGGGTCCCATGCTGATATTTCCGGCGATCGACCTGCTGGATGGGCAGGTGGTCCGGCTGCAAAAGGGCGACTACGGCCGGGTGACGGTCTACGGGCGCGACCCGGCCGCGGCGGCGCGCGCGTTTGCGGAGCAGGGCGCGACGCATCTGCACGTGGTTGACCTCGACGGCGCGCGCACGGGCACGCAGATCAACCTGCCTGTCATAGAGAGGATTGCGCGCGAGGGCGGGTTGTTCATCGAGGTGGGCGGCGGCATCCGCGACGAGGCGGCGGCGGCGCGTTACCTCGATACCGGCGTCAACCGCGTGATCCTGGGCACGCTGGCGGCGACCGAGCCCGAGAGGATGGCGCGGCTCGCCGCCCAATATCCCGGCCAAATCGCCGCGGGCGTGGACGCGCGGGACGGGCGGGTGGCGATCCGCGGCTGGCGCGAGGCGACTTCGGTGGACGCGCTTCAATTCCTTACGCAGCTGCCCGCGCTCGGCATCGACACCGCCATCTACACCGACATCGCGCGCGACGGCATGCTGGGCGGCGCGAACCTCGACGCCTACCGGGCGGCCGCCCACATTCAAGGGCTGCAAATCGTGGCGTCGGGCGGGGTGTCGACCATCGCGGACATCCGCTCGCTCGCCGCCATCGGACTGTACGGCGCGATCGTGGGCAGGGCGCTGTACGAAAACGCGCTGACGCTCGAGGGCGCGCTGGCGGCGGCGAAGGAGGGCAATCCGTGATTACCAAGCGGATCATCCCCTGCCTGGACGTGCGCGATGGGCGGGTGGTCAAGGGGGTCAACTTCGAGGGTATCCGCGACGTGGCGGATCCCGTCGAGTTGGCGGCGTTCTACTCGGACAGCGGTGCGGACGAGCTGGTGTTCTACGACATCCAAGCCTCGCACGAGGGCCGCGCGCTGTTTACGGACATCTTGCGTCGCACCGCGGCGGGCGTGTTCATCCCACTGACCGTGGGCGGCGGCATCAACGGCCTTGCGGATTTCGACCGGGTGCTCAGGTGCGGCGCGGACAAGGTGTCGGTCAATTCGGGCGCGATCCTAAGGCCCGCGCTGATCGGGGAGGCGGCCAAGCGCTACGGCGACCAATGCGTGGTGCTGTCGATGGACGTGAAGCGCGTGGACGGGCGCTTTCACCTGTTCCTGAACGGCGGCCGGATCGACACCGGCCTGGACGCGCTCGAGTGGGCGCGCGCCGGGCAGGACAGCGGCGCGGGCGAGCTGGTGGTCAACTCAATCGACACCGACGGCGTGCGGCGCGGGTTCGACCTCGAGCTGCTCGAGGCGGTTGCCGAGCGCGTGTCGATCCCGATCATCGCGTCGGGCGGCGCGGGCGGCGCGGCGGATTTTGTGCGGCTGTTCCGGGAAGCACCCTGCGTGGACGCCGGGCTGGCCGCGTCGATCTTCCACAGCGGGGAAGTAAAAATAGGCGATCTCAAGCGCTATCTCCATGAAAACGGCGTGCCGGTGCGATTGACCGGCGGGGAGGAAGAGGATGACCGATAAGCTGAAATTCGACGATCGTGGATTGATTCCCGCGATCGTGCAAGACCACGCCACCGGTCGCGTGCTGACGCTGGCGTACATGAGCCGGGAGAGCCTTCGCATTTCGATCGAGGAAGGCTACACCTGCTTCTACAGCCGTTCGCGCGAATGCCTGTGGCGCAAGGGCGAGACGAGCGGCAACCGGCAAAAAATCGCGCGCATCGAGGCCGACTGCGACGGCGACGCGCTGCTGGTGCAGGCGATCCCGGAGGGCCCGGCCTGCCACACGGGCGCCGCGAGCTGCTTCTTTGAAGAAGTCTACGCGGGCGACGCCGCGCCGCGCTTCTCGACGGACGCGCTGTACGCTCTGATCGCGGATCGCAAGCAAAACCCGCCGCCGGGCTCGTATACCGGCTATCTGTTCGAGAAGGGCATCGACAAGATTTTGAAAAAGGTGGGCGAGGAAGCGACCGAGGTGATCGTGGCGGGCAAGGGCGGCGACCGGGCGGAGACGGTGTTCGAGATCGCCGATCTGGCCTATCACGTCCTGGTGCTGATGGCCGAGATGGGCATAACCCCCAAGGACATCCGCGATCAGCTGGCCGGCCGCCACGTGGTCGACCACAAGGTCAAGCAGGAGAAAATGCAGTGAGGCGGGATACTCCCCGCCTCATAAAGCAGAACGCCTACTTCTTCGTCACCGGTAGCCACACCTCGCACCGGTAGTCCTCTGCCTGCTGATCGCCCTCGAAACACAGCTCGATGTCGGGCGCGTCGGCGTATTCGTAGCCGGAGGCGGGCAGCCATTCGCCGATCACGCGCTTTTGCAGCGCCTGGATCGCGTGAGGCATCGCGCCGACGCAGGGGAAGATCGCCCAGGTGCAGGCGGGCACTGTGAAGGCCTCCATGCCCTCGGGCGCGTCCGCGTCGCTGGCCGCGGCGATGTAGTAGTCAAACGCGGGGCCGGTCATCGAGCTGGTCACGCCCAGCAGCGCCTTCGGCTCGCGGTTCGCCAGCGCGAGGATGCGCCCGATCGAGCCGCTTTGCGCCGTCTGTTGCCAGAACGCCGGAACCTCGGTGAAGTTCTGCTCGACGCTCAGTGTGTAGTGCGCCTTGACGCCGACGATCCGGAAGGCCTCCTTCTGTTCGATGCGGTAGTTCATCTCAACCTCTCCTTTGATGGAAATGTAGAAGCTGAGAGGCAGGTAGGCCTTGAGCCGCGCGCCGGGCCGCCGGGCTTCGGTGGGCGCGATGCCGTGCACGCCCTGGAAGGCGCGGTTGAACGCCGTGGGCGAATCGTAGCCGTACTTGAGCGCGATGTCGATGACGCGCCCGCGCCCGGCCTGCATGTCTGCCGCCGCCATGGTCATCCGCCGCCTGCGGATGTATTCCGACAGCGGCACCTCTGCCAAGTAGGAAAACATCCGCTGGAAGTGGAACGGCGAACAGCAGGCGATTTGCGCCATGCGCGTAAGCTCGATCTCGCCGTCCAGGTGCGCCTCCAGATACTGCATCGCCGCGTTCAGCCGGCCGAGCCATTCCATGCCCTCATCTCCTCGGCACCATCATAGCGAAAAGCTGCCCGCGCGTCCTCTCCGTTTGCGCACCAAAATGGAGAGTTATTTCCGCACGGTGATCTTGAATTGCCCGATCGTCTTGCCGGCACCGGCGCGGCAGGAGATCACCGCGGTGCCCGGACGCAGCGCGCGCACCGCGCCCTTCTTTGATACCTGCACCACCTTGGGGCGGCTGCTCTTGAAGCCCAGCGCGCCGCCCGCGCCGTCCGGCGTGACCGCAACGGTCAGCTTCTGCTCATCGCCCACTGTCATGGTCGCGTCGCCCTTAAGCTCGATCGAGCGAACTGGTGCGGCCACCACGCGCAGCCTGAGGCTGGCGGTCCGGCCGTTTGCGGTGCGCACCCTGATCGTGGTCTTGCCGGGCTTTACGGGCGTCACCAGAGCGTCCGCCACGCGCGCGATGCGCGGATTGCCGCTCTTCCAGGTGAAGCGGGTCTCGGCGTCGCGCGGGGTCAGCACCGGCGTCAGCGTCAGCGTATCGCCGAGCGCGAGCACCTTTACCTGCCCGTCGCCCAGCTTGACGGCGGTCGGGGCCTTGCCCGGCGCGGGCGTCGGCTTGGGTGTGGGTGTGGGTTTCGGCGTAGGCTTGGGCGTGGGCTTGGGCGTGGGCGTCGCCGGCGATCCCTCCACCGGGTTCTTGACCAGCATCTCGTAGGCCGTGGTACGGCGCGCCTTGGTGCGCGTGGCATACACCATCGCCGCGTCGAACAGATGGCGCAGCTTGACCTTCTCCATGCCGCCCGCGAGCTCGGCGGCCTTCTCGCGGTATTTCACGATCCCGCCGCTGCCCACCTGATGGCGCATGTCGCCGTAGTAGGCCAGCGCGGTCAGGTCGCGGATGCCCTTGTCCTGCGCCACCCGCAGGTAATTTGACACCGTCTTGTAGGCGTAGGCGTCCTGCACCTTCTTGGCCGCGTCGGTGCGCAGCAGTTCGCGCACCGCGGTAAGCTCGGCCTTGGTCATCGTGCCCTTCCAGGTGGTCTTCTTGTATACCTTTGTGAAGAAGGCCTCGCCCATGATCTCCCTCGCCCTTGCCTCGTCCCGCTCGATCACCAGGTTGAGCATCGGCATGATCATGCTGCCGTTCCACTGGATCAGGCCGACGCTGGGCAGGCCGTTGGTGTCGTTGGCCGCGCAGCCGTAGTCGCCCCGGCTCTCAAAGTAGGTCAGCAGTTCGATCGCGCGCCTGACCGACGCATCCGGCGTCTCGACGGCCAGCGCGGTCAGCGGCATCAGGCACAGCGCCAGCAGCACCGCCAGCGCACCCTTTAGGCATTTCATTGAATGGTTCCTCCTCCCAAGGTTTCCGCGCCCCGGTACACGACGGCCGCCTGTCCGGGCGTGACCGCGCGCTGGGGCTCGTCAAAATCGAGTGTAAATCCATCGCCCTCGAGGCGCAGCGTGGCCGCCTGCAACGGCTGACGATGCCGGAGCCGCGCCTCGCAGCGCAGTGCTTCGCCCGGTCCGATCGGCGGCGCGCCCTGAATCCAGGCGGCGTCTTCGCAGCGGGCGTGGCGCGTGTAGAGCCGGTCATCCTCGCCCTGCGACACCACCAGGCGGTTGCCTGCCAGATCCTTTTCGAGCACGAACCAGCGCTGCCCGTCGCCGCCGCCGCCGATGCCCAACCCCCGCCGCTGACCGAGCGTGTAGTACATCAGTCCGTCATGGCGGCCCACCACTGTGCCGCCCGTCGTCACCATGTCGCCGGGCTGCGCGGGCAGGTACTCTTTAAGGAAGCGCTTGAAGTTGCGCTCGCCGATGAAGCACACGCCGGTCGAGTCCTTCTTCTCGCTGACCGGCAGCGCGTGCTCGCGCGCGATGCGCCGGATCTCGGGCTTTTCGAGCGCCGACAGCGGGAACAGCGCGCGCTTAAGCTGCGCCTGGTTCAGCATGTAGAGAAAGTAGGTCTGATCCTTGTTGTCGTCGGCGGCGCGCAGCAGCCGGTATGTTCCGTCCCGGCAATCGACGTTCGCGTAATGCCCGGTCGCCAGATGGTCCGCGCCCAATTTGAGCGCGAACGTAAGCAGCGCGCCGAACTTGATCTCGCGGTTGCACAGCACGTCGGGGTTGGGCGTGCGGCCGCGCCGGTACTCGGCCAGGAAGTGCCGGAACACCCGCTCGCGGTACTCCTTTGCGAAATTGACCGAGTAGCAGGGGATGCCGAGCGCGTCCGCCACCGCGCGCGCGTCGGCAAAGTCGCGCTCGGAGGTGCACACGCCGGCCTCGTCCTTTTCCTCCCAGTTGTTCATGAACACGCCGATGACCTCGTGACCCTGCTCCCTCAAAAGCAGCGCCGCCACCGCCGAATCGACGCCGCCCGACAGGCCGACCACCACGCGCATCTTAATTCCTCCTACCGGATGGATGGGCTATATTATACCAGCCGATGGGCCATTTGGCAAATGCCCCATCCCTTCGACCGCATCCGACCGGATTTTCGCTGTACAAACGCGCGGGAATTTGTTAAAATAAGCACATTAACGCAGTGGTCCGGTGACTGATGGGAGGGTGCGCATGCGACAGGTATTGACGGGCGGGCAGATGCGGGACATGGAGCGGCGGTATTTCGCGGCGTCGGGCGCCTCTTCGCTTGAGCTGATGGAGCGCGCGGCTGCCGGCGTCGTGCGCGTGCTGCATGGGATGGAGGGGGCCGCCGAGCGCATCGCCATCTTCGCGTGCGGGCCGGGCGGCAACGGCGGCGACGGCTTCGCCGCGGCGCGGCTGCACGCGCAGCACGGGGGCAAGGCGATCGTCGTGCCGCTGCGCCCGGAGGCAGCGCTGGCCGGCGACGCGCGCACCAATTGCGAGCTGGCGCGCACAACGCCCGGCGTGGCGTTCGCCGGCCTCGAGGATCTCGACCGGCTGCCGCCGCCGGCGGTATGGGTGGACGCCATGTTCGGCATCGGACTTAAGCGTCCGCTCGAGCCCGAATACCTGCCGCTGGTGCGGCGCATGGCCGAGGACGCGGCGCGCGGCGCGCGGGTGCTCGCGGTCGATGTGGCGTCGGGGCTTGACGCCGACACCGGGCGCGCGCTCGGCGAGGCGGTGCGCGCCACCGATACGGTGACCTTCGAGTGCCCCAAGGCCGGCCACCTGATGGAGGACGGGCTCGACCTGACCGGCCATCTGCACGTGGTGCCGATCGGCATCCCGGAGGCATTGCGCCCGCCGGACGCGCTGCTTCATCCTTCGATCGAGGACGTGCGCTCGCGGCTGAAACCGCGCGCGCGCAACAGCCACAAGGGCAGCTACGGCCACCTGCTGATCGTCGCGGGCAGCCGCGGCATGGCCGGCGCGGCGGCGCTGACGGCGCTGGGCGCGCTCAAAAGCGGCGCGGGGCTGGTGACCGTAGCCTGCCCCGAATCGATCGTGTCGGCGGTGCAGGCGGTCGCGCCCTGCGCCATGTGCCTGCCGCTGCCCGAACGGGACGGCGCGATCGGCGCTTTGGCGCTTGAGCCGCTCGAACGGGCGGTCGCGGGTGCGAACGCGCTGGCGGTCGGGCCGGGGCTGACGACGCGCGCCGCGCCGGCGGTGCTGCGATGTCTGCTCGAAAGCGGCCTGCCCGCCGCGGTGGACGCCGACGCGCTGAACCTGATGGCGCGGGATCGGTCGCTGATCGGGCTGCTCATGTCTCACCACGTGCTCACGCCCCACCCGCGCGAGGCCGAGCGGCTGCTGGGCACAAGGCCAAGTGGCCCGATCGAAGGGGCGGCGGCGCTGCGCGCGCTGGGCGCCACCGCGCTGTACAAGGGCGCCTCGTCGGTGATCGCGGGGGACGCGCTCTACATCCGGACCGACGGTACGCCCGGCATGGCAACGGGCGGCACCGGCGACGTACTGACCGGCATAATCGGCGCGCTGCTGGCGCAGGGCTACCCGCCGACCGAGGCGGCCTTCCTGGGCGCGGTGGCGCACGGCGCGGCGGGCGAGCGCGCGGCCGCCCGGCTGGGCGCCATGGCCATGACCGCGCGCGACCTGGCCGATCACCTGTACGAGGCCTGGGGCGATGCGCATTGAGCTGCGCGAACGGGCGAGGCGCTGCCTGATGCCGGAGGCGCTGCTCCGGGCCGACCGGGGCGAGGCGCTGTACGTGACCGACTGCGTCGATGCCGCGAGCGCGCTCGAAGCCGCCGGGTTCCGGACGATGCCGCGGGGCGCGCTGCTGGCGATCAGTCCCGGACGGGCGATGATTGAGGCATTGGAGCGGCAGTATCCGCCCCCGGACGACGCGCTGTACCGCCAGCTCGGGCGCCTGCGGGGGCGACCGGTGAGCGATGCCGAGCTTGCGCTGCTCGCGAGCGCGCTCAAGCGGCTGGAGATCGGCGGGCGCGCGGATCCGGACTTTGAAAGAAAGCTGCGCCAGACGGCGGCCGCTTGCCTGCGGACGGGAAACGGCGGCGCGCTGGCGTTATGCAGAAGCATTCAGATTGTATCCAAGGAGGAACCGATATGATCATTCGCTGGCTTGGGCATTCCTGTTTTCTGATTACTGCGCAAGATGGGCGCACATGGCTCTCTGACCCCTTCGACAGCACGGTGGGCTATCCGGTGCCGTGCGTGTCGGCCGACGTGGTCACCTGCAGCCACAAGCATTCCGACCACCACGCGACCGGCGCTCTGCCCGCGGGGTTCACGCTGGTCGACCAGCCGGGCGTACACCACGCGCGCGGGCTGGTGATCGAGGGGATCGCCAGCTTCCACGACGACCAGCTGGGCACGGTGCGGGGCGGCAACATCATCTATGTAACGGAGGTGGACGCGCTGCGCGTGGCGCACTTGGGCGACCTCGGACATCAACTGAGCAAGTCGCAGTTGGAAAAGCTGGGCGAGGTCGACCTGCTGCTTACGCCGGTGGGCGGATACTACACGATCGACGGCGAGGGCGCGGGGCAGCTTACCCGCGCGCTGAAGCCCCGCGTGGCGGTGCCGATGCACTACATGACGCGCGAATTGGACGCCGAGCGCTTCGCCGGGGTCAGCGATGAGCGGGGCTTTGTGGAGCAATTCGAGCATGCGTATCTGGATGGCGACGAGCTTAAGATCACCCGCGAGACAATCGGCGATTACCCGCAGGTGGTGGTGCTGACGCGCGGGTAGCGGCGCCAGTCCCCGCGGCGGACGCTCAGCGCGCTTTTTCGTATTTCACCGCAGCTTTTTCAGCGCTTCCACGTGCGGCGCGAACTGCTCGTCGAACAGCTTCTGCGCGGAATCCATCGCCTGCTGCGGGTTCTGCGCGCCGCCGCCGATCACGGGGTTGCCGCCCGGCGGCAGCGCGCAGCCGATGCTGTCCGCTACGCGCGAGGCATGGCTGAGCATGCCGGACGCGAAGTTGTAGTAAAGAATGGCCATCGCCACGTCCCCGCGGGCGAACTCGGCGGCGGTGTGCGTCCACCAATTGCAGTACTGGGGATTGGTGAAGCGCTTAAGCTCGGCGATCTGCGCAAGCGCGCGGACGGCGCGCAAGCGGGTGCTGGTCGTCCATCCCGTGGACACCGTGATGGAGATGCTGCGTTTGCAGGGCATCGCGTCCTCGTTCTACGAGTACCGGCCCGCGCTGCCGAGGGATTATCCGGTGCGCGCGCAGGCGCTTGAGGTCGCCCACGCCCCGGACATGCGCTGCTTCGGCTACTTCCTGCATTATCAAAAGGACCGCATTTTCTACAGCGGCGACACCAACCGCCTGCACGATCGCGTGCGGGAGGCACTGCTCGCGGGGGAGCTCGAGCGCGTCTACCACGACGTGGCCAGCCGCGAATCGGCTTCGCACTGCTGCGTACGGCGCATCCTGGACGCGGTGCCCGAACCGCTGCTGGGCCGCATCCACGCCATGCACCTGGACTGCGACTGCGCCGACGAATTCAGAAATATGGGGCTTTCGGTGGTTGAGGTCGATTGGCCCACGAAAGCATAAGCGGTCATGGCAAGAGAAGGGGCTCTCCGCGCGGAGAACCCCTTCTCTTGCCATGATTCGCTATAACCAGGGCGCCGCCGCACAAATCCCTCTGCGTACACGTTCTTTGTGCGGTGCTGCCCTAGTAGGTAACCGCCGATCAAATCCCACGCGCGGTGGCGGTTGCATTTTCGCCAGCTCGGGCCCGCAGAATCCTCGACGTAGCGCTGCTACGCCTTCGGATTTTGCAAGCCCAATCCGGCAAAAATTCCCCTCGCCATCGCACGCGTGCTTTAATCAGTGGTTACCTAGTCCAGCAGCGCCGTTCCCGCGACCAGATCGAGCATTTCGTGCTTGGGCAGCGGCTCGCCGGTCAGGGCGTCGAAGTAGCGGCAGACCTTGAGCAGCAGCGGGTCGCCGGGCTGATGGGCGTCGACGATGGCCGTCAGCTGGTTGATCGTCTTGACGCGCGTGCCGGCGGCTTCGAGGATGATGTCGTACTTGTAAAGGCCGGCAAGCGCGGCCGGGCTGCTCGGCTCCACCTCCATGACCTGCACGCCGGCGGGCGCGTAGTTGCGCAGCGGGCGTTCGGGCCCTTCGAGCGCCATCACGGTCACGCCCAGCCGCGGGCGCACCACCTTGCCGTCTTCGATCAGCTTCGCCGTGACGTCGCGGATCGTGTTGACCGGCACCGCAAAGCCCAGCCCCTCGTACACGCCGGCGGCGTCGAAGGTGAACTTGAGCGTGGGGATGCCGATCAGCTCGGCCTTGGCGTTGAGCAGCGCGCCGCCCGAATTGCCCATGTTGATCGCCGCGTCGGTCTGTATGACCTTGACCGCGCGCGTGAAGTTGCCGGCCGACACGTCCTCGCGGTCGAGCGCCGAGATGATCCCGAGCGTCACGCTGCCGCGCAGCACCGACGCGCCCGCGCCGGGGTTGCCGATTGCGATCACCCATTCGCCGATCTCGAGTTTGTCGGAATCGCCGAGCGGCACCGGCCGGGCGTCGATCTTGCCCTCCACCTTGAGCACGGCGAGGTCGGTGCCGTTATCGCTGCCGACGATCGTGGCCTCAAGTTCGGTGCCGTCGATCAGCACCACGACCACCTCGTCCGCGCCCTCGATCACGTGGTGGTTGGTGATGAAGTAGCCCCGGTCGTCGACGTACACCGCCGAACCCGAACCCTGGTCCCGCTTGACTTCGCCGGTTTCACGCGACCAATCGACCGCCCTGTTCAGCACCTGAACCACCGCGGGGCGCGCCGTGCGCGCCACCTCGACCGGGTTGAAGCCGCTCAGCACATTGGATTCGGCCAGCGTGGGCGCCGCCCACAAAAACAGGGCGAGTATCGCCGCAAGCCACTTCCTGGTCATGGATAATTCCTCATTTCCTTCTGAATTGTATCGAAACCCGCGTGCGCGGGAGAATCATGCCTTCCCTAAATCGAAAAAGAACGTCGTGCCCTCCGGCCCTGACTCCATCCAGATGCGCCGGCCCATCTGGTCGAGGAGCTTCTTCACGATCGCCAGGCCCAGCCCCGTGCCCCCGCCGGCGGTATGGGCCTTGTCGGCCTTGTAGAATCGGTCGAAGATGTGCGCCTGGTCTTCGTGCGCGATTGGCGAACCGTCGTTTAGGACCGACACCCGGCAAGCTTCGCCGGCGTCCCACGCCTTGAGCGCGATCTTGCCGTGCGCGAACTTGACCGCGTTGTCGAGCAGATTGGTCGCGATTTGACGCACCCGGTCGGCGTCGGCCGTCACCCACAGCGCCTCGCCCGGCAGCTCCACCTCGACCTTGAGGCCCCGCGCCTCGACGCGCCCCTCAAATTTGACGAGTTCCTGCCGCAGCAGCTCGCAGAGGTCGAATCGGGTCGGAGTGAGCTTAAACGCGCCCGCCTCGATGCGTGACAGGTCCAGCAGCTCGCTGACCAGCTTGCCCAGCCGCTCGCTCTCGGCAAGCGCCACCTGCAGATACTTCTCGCGCTCGCCAAACTCGATCGTGCCGTCGAGCAGGCCCACGATGTAGCCGCGGATTGAGGTCAGCGGCGAGCGCAGCTCGTGGGACACGTTGGCGACGAAGCTGCGCCGCGAGTCCTCGAGCTGGCTAAGGTCCTCGGCCATGCGGTTGAACGCCCCGGCCAGCTCCATCAGCTCCTCGTCGGCGCGCACCATCACCCGCCGCTCGAGCCTGCCTTCGGAAAAGTCCTTGACGGCCAACCGGATCTGACGGATGGGCTCGGTCTGGCGGCGGGCGATCACAAAGGCCAGCAGCGCGCCCAGCGCCATGGCCACCGCGGCCGCGATTGCCGCGTTGCGGATCAGGTCGCTGTAGTCGACCGACAGCGACTCGGTGGAGATGTGCAACAGCACCGCGCCATCCACCCGCCCCCGCGCGTCGCGCCAGGGCACGCCGATGGTCACCATGTGTCCGCCCAACTCCCGGATCAGCCCCTGCACGCGGATCTCCTCGCCCGAGAGCACCTTGCCGACCTGGCGCACGACTTCTTCATCGCTGAGCGCCTGGTCGTAGGCGTTGCTGCCCAGCACCAGCACGCGCCGGTTGGGCGCGACCAGCCAGACGTCGGCGTCGCCAGTCGAGCGGATCTCGCCGATCTTCCAGCGCAGGATGTCGCTGACCGAGGAATCGCTGGGCCAGAACGAGTTGAGCGTGATGTTGTACTGCTGCATCAGCCGCGCCACGTCGCGCGCCTGGGAGAGCCGCGCGTTCTCCAGCGCGGCGGCGCGCTCGCCGCGCACCATCACCACCATCATCGAAGACAGCACCGAGGCGGTGACCAGCATGACGGCCACAAACGCCCAGAACATCCGTAGGAACAGGCCGCTCCGCTTCATGACGACGGCCTCGCGTTCACGTCGAATTTGTAGCCCACGCCCCACACGGTCTTGATCGCCCAGCCGTATTGCTCGCCGCCCGTCAGCTTCTCGCGCAGGCGCTTGACGTGAACGTCCACCGTGCGCGAGTCGCCGAAGTAGTCGTAGCCCCACACCTGGTTGAGCAGCTGCTCGCGCGTGAACACCGCGCCCGGCCGGCTGGCCAGGAAGTACAAAAGTTCCAGCTCCTTCGGCGGCATGTCGAGCGGGTGGCCCTGAAACGTCACCGCGTACTGCGAGATGTTGACGGTCAAGCCGGGGAAGACCAGCTCCTTGTCGGGGGCCTCGCCGCCCTGATAGCGCCGGATGACCGCCTTGATGCGCGCCACCAACTCCTTGGGTTCGAACGGCTTGACCACGTAGTCGTCCGCGCCGAGCTCCAGGCCCAGCACCTTGTCAAAGGTCTCGTCCTTGGCGGTCAGCATGATGACCGGGATGTTGGACACCTTGCGCACCTCGCGGCACACCTGCCAGCCGTCCATGCCGGGCAGCATGACGTCGAGCAGCACGAGGCTGGGCGCGTGGGCCTTGAACGCCTTCAGCGCCTCATCGCCGCGCGCCGCCTCGATCACCTCGAACCCTTCCTTGGCCAGGTACAGGTTCACGAGCGTGCGGATGTTGGGGTCGTCGTCCACAATCAGGATCGTCATTTCAATGTCACCACCGTTACCCCGTCCTCGCCCTCGCCGTAGCGGCCCAGCCGGTATTCCTTGACGGCCGGGTGGCGCTTCAAATGCTCCTGCACGCCGCCGCGGAGCACTCCGGTGCCCTTGCCGTGGATGATCTGTACGGATTCAAGCGACTGCATGACCGCGCCATCCAGGAACATGTCGACCGACATCAGCGCCTCCTCGAGCGTCAGCCCGCGCACGTCGCACTCAAGCGACACCGGCTTCATCGACACGCCCACGTGCGTGCGCGAGGGTTTCTTGGGTTTTTCGGGCGCGACGCGGCGCATGTCGTGGGTCTTGGCCTTTAACTTCATCGCGCCGGCCTGCACCGTGCATTCTCCCTTGGCGTCGGGCCGGGTGAGTACGGTGGCGCGGGTGTTCAGGCTCAGCAGCTCGACGGTCTCGCCGATCTGCACGTCGGTCGGCGCTTCGCCGGAAGGGGTCGCCTTCCTGATCTCATCCTGCGCGTCGCCCAGCGCGCGGTCGAGCTGCGCGCGCATGAGCGCGATCTCGTGCTCCTTGACGCCGCCGGCGGCCTTGCGCATGCGCTTGAGCTCGGCGACCACCGTTTCGGAATCGTTCTGCGCGCGGCGCACGATGCGGCGCGCCTCTTCCTTGGCCTTGCGGATCAGTTCGGCGCGCTGGTCCTCCAGCTGGCGCTGCAAAAGCTCGGCCTCGTCCCGCAGCCGCTGGGTCTCCCGATGCGCCTGCTCGGCCAGTTCGCGCTCCTTCTCGGCAACTTGGCGATGGTACTCGGCATTGGCGATCACGTCTTCGAACCTGATCTGATCGGTGCTCAGCCGCTCGTTCGCCGCCTCGATCAGGCGGCCCGGCAGGCCCAGGCGGCGGGAAATCTCAAACGCGTTCGACTTGCCCGGTACGCCGATCGACAGCCGGTAGGTGGGCCGAAGCGTCGCCACGTCGAACTCGACCGAGGCGTTCTCGACGCCCTTCGTCGACAGCGCGAACGCCTTGAGCTCGGCGTAGTGGGTGGTGGCCATGACGGTTACGCCGCGTTCGAGCAGCTCGGTCAGGATCGACATCGCCAGCGCCGCGCCCTCGGTGGGGTCGGTACCCGCGCCCAGCTCGTCGAACAGCGTCAGTGAGTCGCCGGTCGAGCGCGCGAGGATCGATACGATGTTGGTCATGTGCGAGGAGAAGGTGGACAGCGATTGCTCGATCGACTGTTCGTCGCCGATATCGGCGAACACATCGTCGAAGATCGCCAGCTCGCTGCCCGGCGCGGCGGGCACCATCATGCCCGACTGCGCCATCAGCGTGAGCAGCCCCACGGTCTTGAGCGTGACCGTCTTGCCGCCGGTGTTGGGGCCGGTCACGATCAGCTGGCGGAACGCCCCGCCCAGGTTCAGGCTGATCGGCACCACCGCTTCGGGGTCGATCAGCGGGTGGCGCGCCTTGATCAGGTTGATCCGGCGCTCGGTGTTCAGCTTGGGGGTCACCGCGCGCATGTCGCGGCCCAGCTGCGCCTTGGCGAAGATTACGTCGAGCTCGGACAGCACCCGGATATTGACCGTCAGCATCTCGGCGTCGGGCGCGATCTTGCCCGACAGCTCGGCGAGGATGCGCTCGATCTCGCGCTGCTCCTTGGCCGCCCACTGCTTGAGCTCGTTGCCGGCCTCGACCACCGCCATCGGCTCGATGTACAGCGTGGAGCCGCTGGCCGACTGGTCGTGTACCAGCCCGGGCACGAACTGGCGGCACTCGGCCTTGACCGGCACCACGTAGCGCCCGCCCCGCATGGTGACGATCGTGTCCTGCAGGTATTTTGCCATCGTGGCGTTCTTCGCCATGCCATTAAGCTTCTCGCGCATCCTGTCGCCGGTCTGGCGGATGTGGCGGCGGATGTCGTACAGCTCGGGGCTGGCGCGGTCGGCGATCTCATCCTCGGACAGGATCGCGTTGAAGATTTCCTCCTCGAGGTTGCGGTTGGTGGTCAGCCGCGCGCCCAGGTCGGTCAAGAGCGGCGTGTCCTCGCGCTCGGTGATCAGCGCGGAGCGCACGCCGCGCGACGCGCGCAGCAGGTCGGCCACGTCGAGCAGCGCCTTCGGCGACAGCGTGCCAGAGGCCGCGGCGATCTTGAGGTGCCCGCCGACGTCGGCGAACGAGGTCATCGGCGAGCCGCCGCGATAGGCGCACACGACGCCCGCCTCCTCGGTCTGATCCTGCGCCCGGCGCACCTCGGCCGGATCGCTCGAGGGCACGAGCGCGCGCGCGAGCGCGCGACCGCTCTCCGACGCGCACAAGGCCGCCAGCAGCTCGAGTATCTTCGGGTATTCCAGCACGCGCAGATTGCGTTCGTTCATGTTCGGTTACTCCACTCCTCGGAAGTAATGGCCGGTGGTGGACGGCTGCGCGTCCAGCAGCGCCCATTCGGGGGTTGTTTTGAAATCCGACCCGTCGAGCGCCGCGCGCGCGGAGCGCACCGCGGCCTCGGCTTCGGCCACATTTTCGCTCGTCAGGATTGCGCGCCAGCGCGCGGCGGCGGGCAGCTTGTTCAGGCGGCGCAACAGCAGCATGGGCCGATCCGACAGCACCCGCACGATGCAGCCTGAAGCCGTCTTCAGCCGCGAAAGCGGGAACCGCGCCCCCTTGCGGTCGATCAATACGTGCGCGTCCAGGCCTTCGCCCGGCTCACACCGGTCGCCCAGGTCGCCCCGGTCGCAGCGCGTGCAGCGCGCGTGGAGGCCGCCGCCCAGCGCTCCGTTCAGCGGGCAGTGCCGCAGCTGCATCAGCTGCACGCGCCCGTAGATCAGCAGTTCCCGTTCGCCCGGCAGCTTGAGAATCTCGGCCGCGGTCAACTCGACCGACGGCATGCAGGGCATGCCGATTGTCTGTACGCTCAGCGGGTTGGCCGCGTTCATCGCGTAGTCGGCGCGCGCCTCGCCCGGCCATTTAAGCGCGAGGTGGGCGACGTTGGCGCACAGCACCCCTTGAATGCGGGGGTTGTCCTGCGCCCATCCGTGCACCCGATTGAGGTCGTCTCCCGACAGCGTGGGCGGCAGTGCCAACGTAAAGGGAAACCCGGGCGCGCGCGCAAGGCCGGCCTCGGTCACGTCGCTTGGCGACCAGATCAGTTCATCCGCGCCCCAGGCCCCGGCGCGCTCGAGCACGGAAGCATCGGACGCCTCGACGCACAAAAGCGGCTTTGCCTCGCGCTGGAACGGCAGCTCGGGCACTTCCAGCGGCCTTACCGCCCGGCCCATGCCGCGAAAGCGCTCCGCCCGCAGCTTGCCCAGCTGCTCGAGCGCCGCGCGCCTGAGCGCGTTGAGCGCCGCGGCGGAGACGAAGGCGTCCTCGTCCGCGTCGATCGTAAGCGCCGCCAGCCGGTAGGGCGTGCCGCCCGTCTTGCCGACCTGCTCGGTCGCGCGCGCATGGTCGATGCCCCGGCGCTCGGCGCGCGCAACGGGTTCGCCCAGCGCCTCGGCCCGGCAGGCCCCGTCCGACAGCGTGAGCGCAAGCCGCGCGCCCACGCGCGCCGTAAGCGTTCCGTTGACTTCGCACAGCCGCTCGCGCGGCGCGGGGATTTCTCCCGCCGTATGGATGACGTGCTGCTCGTTCGGGTCGCTCATCAGCGCCCTGTCGTCCACGCCCGGCCCGTAGCCGGCGGTGTAGCCGCGGTTGAACACGCCGGAAAGCACCCGCGCGTCCACGCGCTCGCCGTCGAGCGCGCGCCGGTAGGCGCTGGTGACCGCGTAGACGTAGTCCGGCCCCTTGAGCCGCCCCTCGAGTTTCAGGCTGCGCGCGCCGGCGCGCTTGAGCTCGTCAAGGTGGGCGAGCGTCATCAGGTCCTTGGGCGACAGCAGGTCGCCCGCCGCCTCGCATAGCGGCCCGCTCAGCCGGTAGGGCAGCCGACAGGGCTGGGCGCATAGCCCGCGGTTGCCGCTGCGTCCGCCAACCATGCTCGAGAACAGGCATTGCCCCGAACAGCCGGTACACAGCGCGCCGTGGGCGAACACCTCGAGCTCCACGCCCTCGCAGGCGCACTGCGCGATCTCGTCAAAGGTCAACTCCCGCGCCAGTACCGCGCGCGAGAACCCCAGGTTCTTGATGTAGCGCACGCCCTGCGGGTTGTGTACGGCCATCTGCGTGCTGGCGTGCAGGGCAAGACGGGGCAGCATCTGCCGAAGCGCCGCCGCCGCGCCCAGATCCTGCACGATCGCGCCGTCGACGCCGGCCGCGGCCAGCCACGAGGCCACCTTTTCGAGCAGCGAAAGCTCGGACGGCTTGACCAGCGTGTTGACGGTGACGTACAGCTTGACCTCGCGCTCGTGGCAGCGCTCGGCGGCGCGCATAAGCGCCGGTTCGTCAAAATTGCCCGCGGTCCGACGCGCGTTGAGCTCGGCGGTGCCGAGGTAGATCGCGTCCGCGCCGCCCTTGAGCGCGGCTTCAAGCGCCGCAGCGTCGCCCGCCGGGGCCAGCAGCTCCATGTGCGATCCGGCCACTAGGCCTGGACTCCTTTGAGCTTGAGTTTGGCCTTCATGCCGTCGACTTGGGCGAGCGCCTGGGCCAGCTCGCGCTTGAGCCGGTTGTTTTCGTCGTGGGCCTTGAGCATATCGTCGGCCACGTTGAGCGCGGTGAGCACGGCCAGCTGCGCGGCGGGCAGCCGGGTCGCCAGCGACAGCTCGTTCATCTTGCGATCGACATAGCCGGCCACGCGCTGCACATAAGCCTCGGGGTCATAGCTGGTCATCGTATATTCCTTGCCCGCGATCTGCACGGTGGTGCGCGTCTTCTCCATGGGCGGTCCCTCCATTTCAGCCTTCATTATAGCATGCCCCGCACACCTGCGCAATCGCCCATTTGGATATGGCATCGGAGCATCCCCCGCGCGAGCGGTGAAGGGATTCTTAGGGGCAAAGCCTTTGAGCGGGGTCTGGGTCGGAATCCCGGCGCACCCAATGTCCTGAAAACAGGGGTGCTGCCGAAGGGCAACACCCCTGTTTTCAGGACGAGTCCGTTCCCCGTCCCGTCACTCCTTCACGCTCACCACGTCCTTGTCCGCCACGTACAGCGTCACCTCGTCGCCCATGTTCAGGCGGGCGAGCTCATGGTTGACGAATTCGGCGGACATCGGGACCCCCTTTACGTCCAGCTGGTAGCGCATGACGCTGCCCAGCATCGACACGCCGGTCACCTTGCCCGAGAGCGCATGACGTCCCTCGCCCGGCTGCTGGCCGATGGCCTCGGGGCGGATCGCCACCACCTTGCAATCGGGGGCGGCAATGCCGGCCTTGCGCGCCTCGTCGGGTGTGAGCACATTGTAGTGGCCGATGAAGCGCGCCACGAACTCGCTGCGCGGGTGTTGGTAGATGTCCTGGGGCGAGCCGGACTGCGCGATCACGCCGTCGTGCATCACAAATACCCGGTCGC
Source organism: Anaerozeibacter quisquiliarum (assembly GCF_051162045.1). NCBI lineage: Bacteria > Bacillati > Bacillota > Clostridia > Eubacteriales > Anaerozeibacteraceae > Anaerozeibacter > Anaerozeibacter quisquiliarum. Next base: position 43,792 of record NZ_JBISDI010000014.1, on the reverse strand, counting down.
TGATCGACATGGCCTCCTCCTGATCGTGGGTGACGAAGATGGCGGTGATGTGCATCTTCAATTGGATATCGCGGATCTGCACGCGCAGGTTCTGGCGGATTTGAGCGTCGAGCGCCGACAGCGGCTCGTCGAGCAGCAGCACCTTGGGGTTCATGACGAGCGCGCGCGCCAGCGCCACGCGTTGCTGCTGCCCGCCCGACAGTTGCGACGGGCGGCGGCGCTCCTTACCGGAAAGGCCAACCAACTCGATCATCTCGGCCACGCGGCGTTTGATTTCATCCTTGGGCCGCTTCTCAATCGTCAGCCCGAACGCGATGTTCTGCTCGGCGTTCATGTTGGGGAACAGCGCGTAGCTCTGAAACACCATGCCCACCTGGCGCCGGCGCGCGTCGATGTCGGTCACGTCCTTGCCGTCGATGAACACGCGCCCCTCGTTGATGTCGTTGAGCCCGGCCACGGCGCGCAGCAGGGTCGATTTGCCGCAGCCCGAGGGCCCGAGCAGCGTGACCATCTCGCCCTGATTGACCGTCAGCGAGATATTCTTGAGCACCGTCACCTCGCCGAAGCGCTTGACCACGTTTTTGATTTCGATATAGCTCATGCCGCTAAGCCCCTTTCTTGCGCTTGCCGCCCGTCAGTGCAATGATGAGCGCGCAGATCACCGTCATGATGAACACGTAGATGACCACGACCGCGCTCGACAGGTGGCCGGTCTGCTTCATAATCAGGTACAGGTAGATTTGCACCGTCTCAAAGCTGCCGCCGATCAGCAGGTTGACCACCACGAATTCGCCGAACAGCGTCGAGAAGCTGAGCAGCGTGGACACCAGGATACCCGGCGCGATGCCCGGCACGATGATGCGCAGGAAGGTGGTGAGCGTCGACGCGCCCAGCGTGCGCGCGGCTTCCGTCACCGACACAATGTCCATGGCGTACATGGCGTTGCTCACGCCCGAATACACCAGCGGCATGATCAGCACGAAGTACGCGCCCGCCAGTACCAGCACCATCGGCATCGCGGTGCCGCCGTAGGCCTGCAAGAGCGCCGCCGCGCTGATGACGCCCGGAATCGCGTAGGGCAGCAGCGTCAGCACCTTCATCGCGCGCTCGAGCTTGGGGGAGAACGCCGCGATTGCGAACACCAGCGGCGTCATTACCGCGATCGCGAGCGCCACGCCCAGGACGCTGATGAACACGCTGCGCCCGACCGCCATCCAGAACCGCGCCGAGGTGAACATCTCGCGGTAGTAGGTGGCGGTGTAGCCCTCGGGCAGCACGGTGTTGCTCCACTTGGAGGCGACCGAGTACAGCCCCGTGATGATGAACGGCGCGAACAGGTATACCATCAGCAAAATGACGATCAGCTTGGGGGTGAATCCGGTCTTCCCGTAACTTTTCTTCACGTCTTCAGCCCCCTTTGGCTGGCCACGCGCGAGGCCCAGTCGTTAATCAGCATCGCCACGATCAGCACCATCGCCAGCGTGACCGCCAGCGCGCTGCCAAGTTCCGGCTTGGTGCGCACGTCGCCCGACATCAGGGCGCTGATACGGATGGGCACGATGTTGTAGCTCGAGCTGACCAGGTAGTAGGCGGTGGCGTAGGCGCCCATGGCATTGGCGAACAGCACCGAGAAGGTGCTGAGCACACTCGGCAGGATCGAGGGCACGCCGATGCGCAGCCAGAACTGGGAGGTTGACGCGCCGAGCACCTTGGCGGCTTCCTTCCAGTCGTCCTTGATGCCCCGATAGATCGGGTAGAGCAGCATCACGCCCAGCGGCACCTGGAAGTAGGTGTAGGCGATCACCAGGCCCTGCACCGAGTAGATCGAAAAGCTCTTTGAAAGATCAATCCCGAATTTTGATAAAAGGATCATGAACATGCCGGTGTTGCCCAGCATCAGCGTGAGCGCGAAGCCCAGCGGCAGCCCGGAGAAGTTGCTGGTCATGTTGACCACCACCAGCAGGTTGCTCTGCGTGCGCTCGCCTGCGAACCGGGTGATGGCGTAGGAGCAGAACAGCGCGATCAGGATGCCGTACACGCTCGACTGGAGCGACAGCAGCACGGAGTTGCCGAAGCTCTGATGGTAGTAGGCGCTGAAGAGGATCTTTTCGTAGTTTTCGAGGCTGAATCCGCCCGTGCCGGGCGCGGACAGCGATGAAGTGACCAGTCGGATCACCGGCAGGCCCATGAACGCGGCCACCAACAGCACAAAGGCCGTCATCGTGACCGCGTAAAACCCGTTAAACCGGCGCTTCTTTCTCAATTCGGGGCACCCCCTCACGATAGGATGTGGGGCTGCACAGTGGCGCAGCCCCACAAATCACAGGTGAATTTCTGACGGCTAGTTCATGTGGATGGCCACGTTCTCGGCCCACAGCTCGGGCAGTTCGGACACGGTCGCATCCCAGGCCGCCCAGTCCTTGATGATGTAGACGTTTGAGTACTGCGCATCGTCGAGGATCGAGGCCTTGGCGGTGTCGGAGAAGTTGACGTCGGTGCGGATCGGGCGGGCATGGCCCAGCGCCAGGAACTCCTGGCCGACGTCGCTCAGCATGACCTCGCGCACCAGCATGGCGGCGTAGGGATTGTTGGCGTACTTATTGATGACGCTGGCGTAGCCGGAGGTCACGGTGCCGTCGGAGGGCACGGTGACGCCGAAGCGGCCGTCTTCCTTGCCGGAGTTCCTATAGATGGTCTCGGCATAGCCCAGCGCGTTGAAGTCCCACACCACGGCCACGCCGACTTCGCCCTTCTCGAGGTTCTCGACGTAGGGGTTGCTGGTAATCAGGCGGCCCTGCTTGGCCAGCTCCGCGAAGAACGCCATCGCGGGCTCGAGGTTGGTTTCGTCTCCGCCCAGCGAGTAGGCGCAGGCCAGTACGCCGGTGTAGGCCTGGGAGGCCTTCTCGATGTCGCCGATCCACACCGGATAATCGCCCTTAAGCAGATCCTGCCAGCTGGTGGGGGCTTCCTTGACGTTCTCAAGGTCGGTGATGAAGGCGGTCGAGCAGGTGTAGGCTTCGATCCATTTGCCGTCGGCATCCTTGGCGTAGTCCGGGATCGAATCCCAGTGGCTGGTCTTGAACGGCAGCAGCAGATCCTGCTCCAGCGCGACGCCGGTCATCGACAGGCCGATGTCGCCGATATCGGCGTCGGCCTTGCCCTGCAACGCGAAGCGGGCCAGCTCCTCGGCGGAGGACATGTCGGTGTCGCTGGTCTCAATGCCCAGGCTGCGCATATGCGCCCACAGATCCTTCCAGTTGGCCCATTCGTCGGGCATACCCACGGAGAACACCTTGCCCTCCTGCTTGGCGGCGGCCAGCAACTCGTCGTAGCTCATGGTTGCGGCCTTGCCCGCGGCCTCCTCGGCGGCGGTGGCAAACGCGGCGGAGGCGGACAACATCATCAGGGCGGCGAGCAGCAGCGCGAATACTTTCTTCATTAAGTGACACGATCCTTTCTGCGTTTTCTCGACCGTTTGCGACGGTCTTGCATAGGTTGATTATACCAAATTGCCAACCGTTGTCAAGACGGCGGCGAAACATTCTTAAAATATCGAGAGCATGCGTTTGACAAATCCCCCGGTGCGGTGATACAATACACGGGCAGATGGACCAGGCGCTGGAATGGAGATGAGGCGATGGAGCGGGAACTGCTCAGCGTCGGCATCGATATCGGCACATCCACCACCCAATGCGTATTTTCGAGCATGCGCCTCGCCAATGCCGCGCCCGCGTTCGCGTTGCCGCGCGTAGAGCTTTCGGACAAGCGTGTGCTCTTCCGTGCTCCGGTTCGGCTGACGCCGCTTCAGGGAAGCGACGCCATCGACGCCGAAGGCGTTGCCGCGCTGATTGCCGAGGACTACCGGGCCGCGGGGATCAGCCCCCAGTCGATCGACGTGGGCGCGGTAATCATCACCGGCGAGACCGCGCACAAGCTGGGCGCGCGCGCGGTGACCGAGGCGCTGTCCGGATTCGCGGGCGACTTCGTGGTCGCGACCGCCGGGCCCGACCTCGAGGCCGTGCTGGCGGGCAAGGGCTCGGGCGCGGCGGCGATATCAGAGGAGCGCCGCTCTCGCGTGCTCAATCTGGACGTGGGCGGCGGCACCAGCAACATCTGCCTGTTCGACGCGGGCGAACCCCTCGCCATGGGCTCGATGAACATCGGCGGGCGGCTGATCCGGCGCGATCCGCACAGCGGCGCGGTGCGCGGGGTATCGGAGCGGCTGCTCCCGCTCGTGCGCGAGCTGGGGCTGACCGTCCGGGTGGGCGAGCGGTTGGACGATAACGACGCGCGCCGGATCGCCGAGCGGATGGCACAGGTGCTCGAGGAGGCCGTGGGGCTTAGGCCGCGTACGCCGTTGCACGACCGGATGGTGACGGAGCACGCGATGGCGGACGATTTGCGGCCCGATATCATCACCTTTTCGGGCGGCGTGGCCGACTGCGTGTACAACGGCTGCGCGCCGAGCGCGATGTTCGACGACATCGGGCCGCTGCTCGGCGAGGCGTTGGCGCACTCGCGGTTCTTCAGCGCCGCGCGCGTGCTCCGGCCGCGCGAGACGCTTCACGCCACCGCGATCGGCGCGGGCAGCTACAGCATGAACGTCAGCGGGAGCACCATTTCCTACGAACGCGCGGCGTTCCCGATTGTGGGGTTGCCGGTCGCGCGGGTGCCGCTGTCGGAGCGCGCGCACATCGAGGGCCTCGCCCAGGCGACCCGGCAGGCGCGCCGCGCGGTGGGCGACCCCTGCGCGATCGGGTTCGAGGGGCTGGCGCAGCCGGGCTTTGACGACATCGAGCGGACGGCGGACGCGCTTGCGCAGGCGCTCGCGGACGCGGACTGCCCGGTGATCGTGATGGCGCGCGACATGGCCAAGGCGCTGGGACAGGCGCTCGCGCGCCGGCGCGGCGGCGAGAGGCCGCTGGTATGCCTCGACGGCGTGTCGCTGTCCTACGGCGACGCGATCGATATCGGCGAGCCGATGCTGGACGGGCGGGTGCTGCCCGTGGTCGTGAAAACACTGGTCTTTTGAAATACGAATGGCGGGGAGGAACGCGCTTGAAGCTGTCGGTCAGGCTGTCGGGCACGCACTACGCGTTTTCATCGGTCAGGGAGGTCATGGGCAAGGCCAACCACGCAAAGTCAGGCGACCGCCTGGCCGGCGTGGCCGCCGAGAACCTGGCCGAGCGGGTCGCGGCGCGCGTGGTGCTCGCCCACCTCACGGTCGGCGACGTGGCGGAGCATCCCGCCGTGCCCTACGAGCAGGACGAAGTGACCCGGATCATCTGGGACGACCTCAACCGTCCGATTTACGAGGGCCTCAAGAACCTGACGCTCGCCGAGCTGCGCGAGCTGATCCTTTCATCCGACGGCGACGCGCTCAAGCGCATCGGTCGGGGGCTGCCGAGCGAGGCGATCGCCGCGGTCACCAAGCTGATGGGCAACCTCGACCTGATCTACGCCGCGTCCAAGATGGTGGTGACCGCCAGCTGCGTTACCACGATCGGCATGCCGGGCACGCTGAGCGCGCGGCTGCAGCCCAACCACCCCACCGACGATGTGACCGGCATCACTTCGTCGGTGCTCGAGGGCCTTTCCTACGGCTCGGGCGACGCGGTGATCGGACTCAACCCGGTCGACGCCAGCCTTTCCTCGGTCGTCGCCATACTGGGCCGCTTCGAGGAAATCAAGCAAAAATACCAAATACCCACGCAGAACTGCGTGCTCGCGCACGTCACCACGCAGATGGAGGCGGTGCACAAGGGCGCGCCCTGCGACCTGATCTTCCAGAGCATCGCGGGCAGCGAGAAGGGCAACCGCGCCTTCGGCATCGACGCGCAGATGCTCGAGGAGGCGCGCTCGCTTGCGCTGACGCGCGGCACCGCGCACGGGCCGAACGTCATGTACTTTGAGACCGGGCAGGGCAGCGAGCTGTCGAGCGACGCCCATTACGGCAACGATCAGCTGGTCATGGAGGCGCGCTGCTATGGGCTCGCGCGCAGGTTCGCGCCGTTTCTCGTCAACACGGTGGTGGGCTTCATCGGCCCGGAATACCTGTACGACAGCCGCGAGGTGGTGCGCGCGGGGCTCGAAGACCACTTCATGGGCAAGCTGCACGGCCTGTCGATGGGCTGCGACTGCTGCTACACCAACCACATGAAGGCCGACCAGAACGACATGGACAACCTCTCGTCGCTGCTGACCGCCGCCGGCTGCAATTACATCATCGGGGTGCCGCACGCCGACGACGTGATGCTCAACTACCAGTCGACCAGCTACCATGACGTCGCCGCGCTGCGCGAGATCCACCAAAAGCAGCCGATCGCGGCGTTCGCGCGGTGGCTTGAGCGCTGGGGCATCTGGGTAAACGGCCGGCCCGGCCCGAACTTCGGCGACGCGTCGGTGTTTCTATGAAGGAGGTGGCGGCATGATCGGCGAAGCGCAAATCAGCGCCGTCGTGGAGCTCGTGCTCCGGCGGCTGGCCGAGCAACGTGCGGAGCAGAGGACGGCCGAAGCCGCGCCGCGCGCGGACGCGGCCGAGGCGATCGCCGACATCGCGGCGGTCGATCTGCGCGAGCAGTACCTGGTCGACCGGCCGCACGACCGCGAGGCGTTCATGGCGCTCAAGCGCGCGACCCCCGCGCGCGTGGGGATCGGACAGGCCGGAGCACGCCACCGGACGCAGACCATGCTCCGCTTCCAGGCCGACCACGCCGCGGCGCAGGACGCGGTGTTCGGCGACGTGGACGACGCGCTGTTGGGTCAACTGGGCCTGCCCAGGTTCCGCACATTGTGCGAAAGCCGCGACGAATTCCTGACCCGGCCCGACAAGGGCCGCGCGTTCGCGCCCGAGACGCTCGACCGGATCGCCGCGCATGTGGGAGGCGGCGCGCAGGTGTTGCTGTACCTCGCCGACGGGCTGTCGCTGACCGCGGTCAAGGCCGCCGCCGCCGACATCCTGCCGGTCATCCGCCGGGGACTCGAGGGATACGGCATCTCCGTCGCGCCGCCGTTCTTTGTCGAGTACGGCCGGGTGGGCACGATGGACGCGCTCGCCGAGCGGTTAAACCCCGAAATTGCCTGCGTGCTGCTCGGCGAACGGCCGGGCCTGGTCACCGCCGAGAGCATGAGCGCCTACATGGCCTACCGCCCCACCCCCGGCATGCCCGAAAGCCGCCGCACCGTGCTCGCCAACATTCACCGCGGCGCGACCCCCGTCGTCGAAGCCGGCGCGCACATCGTGGACTTGATCCGGCTGATGCTTACGAAAAAGGTGAGCGGCGTGGAGTTGCAGCTGTGAAGGGCGACCTGCTCCGCGCCAAGTTGCTCTCGGCGCGCATCATCCCGCGCGCCGACGAGGCGCTGCGCGCTCAGCTCGGCCTCCAAGAGGGCGAACGCTCGCTGGCGCTCATCACCTGCGACAGCGACGACGTGGGCTATACGGCGCTCGACGAGGCGACCAAGGCGGCGTGCGTGCGCGTGTGCTACGCGCAGTCGATGTACGCGGGCGCGGCCAACATGAACACCGCGCTGGCCGGCGAGTTCTTGGGCATATTGGCCGGGCCGACGCCGGCCGAGGCCAGGAGCGCTCTTCAGGCGGCGCGCGCCTGCATCGAGCAAGGCCCGGCGTTCGTGAGCGCCAACGACGGGGATACGGTGGTCTATTACGCGCATACGATCGCGCGTACGGGCAGCTATTTGAGCGCGTTGTGCGGCCTGAGCGAGGGCGCGCCGCTGGCCTACCTGATCGCGCCGCCGCTCGAGTCGATCGTCGGGCTCGACGCGGCGCTCAAGGCCGCAGGTGTGCGCATGGCGCAGTTTTACGGGCCGCCCTCGCCGACCAACTTCGGCGGGGCGCTGCTGACCGGACCTATGGCCGACTGCCTGGCCGCCTGCCGCGCGTTTGCGGAGGCGGTGGAGCGGGTGGCCGCGAGACCGATTGAGGAGGCGTGACGATGGCGGACGCGCTGGGCATGATCGAGACCATCGGGCTGGTGGGGGCGCTCGAGGCCGCCGACGCCGGGCTTAAGGCCGCGGACGTTCAGCTGCTGGGCACCGACTACGTGCGCGGCGGCTGGGTGTGCATCCGGTTCGCGGGCGAGGTGGCGGCGGTGAAGGTCGCCGTGGAGGCGGGCGCGCTGGCCGCCGGCAAGGTGGGTCAGCTGTTTACCAGCCATGTGATCGCGCGCGCGGCGGACGAAGTGGTGCGCATGGCCTGCGGCGCGCAGGGACCCGGCGGCTGCGTGAGCTGCGGCGGCTGCGAGGGCGCGCGGCGGAGCATCCGCGGGCAGGCGCTGGAGCATGCCCCGCCGAATGCGGGGGAAGCGCCATCGGCCATCGACCGGCATACGCCGATCGCGCAGCTCGAGCGGTGGAAGGTGGTAACGCTCAGACAGGCGGCGCGCCGGCTCGAGGGCTTCCCGATGACGCCCAACGAGATACGATACGCGGGCAAGCGCGCGCTGATTGAAACAATCCATGCGTGGCAGATAGGGGAGGACGAATAAATGGAACTCGACCGCGACCTTCGGTCGATACAGCAGGCGCGCGACTTGGTGCGCGAGGCGCGCGAGGCGCAGGCCGCGTTCGCGGCGTTCACCCAGCATAAGGTGGACGAGGTGGTGCGCGCCATGGCCGAGGCCGCCGAGGCGGCGGCCGAGCCGCTGGCGCGCATGGCGGCGGAGGAGACCGGCTTCGGCGTCATCGCCGACAAGGTGGCCAAGAACCGCTTCGCCAGCCGCGCGGTGTACGATTCGATGAAAGACAAGAAGACCATCGGCATCGTCGGCGGCGACCCGGCACAGGGGCTGATCCTGTGCGCGGTGCCGATGGGCGTGGTGTGCGGCATCGTGCCCAGCACCAACCCCACCTCGACCACCATCTTCAAGGCGCTGATCTCGGTCAAGGCGGGCAACGCGCTGGTAATCTCGCCGCACCCGTCGGCGCTTCGTTCAATCGGCGAGGCGGTGCGCGTGCTCGGCGAAGCCGCGCGGTCGGCCGGCGCGCCCAAGGGGCTGCTCGGCCTGATGACCGTGCCCACGCTCGGCGGCACGAACGAGCTGATGAAGCTGTCCGACCTGATCCTCGCGACCGGTGGCAGCGCGATGGTCAAGGCGGCCTACTCGTCGGGCACCCCGGCGCTGGGCGTTGGCGCGGGCAATGTGCCCGCCTTCATCGAGCGCACCGCCGACATCCCGATGGCCGTTCGCCGCATCATGGACAGCAAGACGTTTGACAACGGCACCATCTGCGCGAGCGAGCAGTCGATCGTGACCGAGCGGCCGATCAAGGACGAGGTGATCGCCGAGTTCAAGCGCCAGGGCGGCCACTTCGTGAGCGGCGAGGACCAAGCGAAGCTTGAGCGCATCATCCTGCGCGCGGGCAGCGACACGGTCAACCCGCGCATCGTGGGGCGCGCAGCCGTCGAGATCGCCGAGATGGCGGGCGTGCGCGTGCCGGCGGACACCCGCGTGATCCTGTGCGAGCAGGACGCCGTGGGCGCGCAGCACCCGTTTTCGATCGAGAAGCTGTCGCCGCTCCTGGCGTTCTACGTCGAGGACGACTGGCAGAACGCGTGCAAGCGCTGCCTCGAGCTTCTGCGCTTCGCGGGCGTCGGCCATTCGCTGGCGATACACACCGGAAGCGACCGGCTGGTGCGTACCTTCCTGCAGACGAAGCCGGTATCGCGGCTGCTCGTCAACACCCCGGCCGCGCAGGGCGCGATCGGGTTGACCACGCAGCTCGTCCCGTCGCTGACGCTGGGTTGCGGCGCGGTGGGCGGCTCGGCCACCAGCGACAATGTGACGGTCGAGCACCTGTACCAGCTGCGGCGCGCCGCCTACGGCACGGCGGAGGCGGGGGCGCATGCCCCACAAAAGGCGACCGAGGCGGACATCGAGGCCATCGTTGCGGCCGTGCTGCGCGAACTGCGCGGCTGAGGATATAAAGGCAACACCATATTTTTTAGGAGGAACGGAATATGAATCGCGAGCAGATTGCGCTGGGCATGGTGGAGACCCGTGGTCTCGTGGGTTCGATCGAGGCGGCGGACGCGATGGTCAAGGCGGCCAATGTGTCGCTGATCGGCAAGGTGCATGTGGGCGGCGGCCTGGTGACCGTGATGGTGCGCGGCGACGTGGGCGCGGTCAAGGCCGCGACCGACGCGGGCGCGGCGGCGGCGCAGCGCGTGGGCGAGCTCACGTCGGTGCACGTGATCCCGCGGCCGCACGAGGAGCTGGAGGCCATCCTGCCGAAGCTGGGCGAGTAACGCATATCCGTCCGTATGAGCATGCTCTACATCACCGAAGCCGACCTCCGGGCGCAGTTTGCCGGCGGCGCGCCCGAATCCTATGCGCCGCCGCCGGGCGCGCGGCTGACGCCCGCGGCGCGGCAGTATTTGCAGGACCTCAAACTGTTCTGTTACGCCGAGCCCGACCGTACGGAAGCGCCCCCGGAACCCGCGCGGAGCACGGGCCCGAAACCGGAGCAGCATACGCACCTCAACGCTCATGCGCTGGTGCGCAAGGACGACGCGCGCATCGCGCTGCGCGGCCAGATCGATCTGCTTGAGGCTGAGATATTGGTCACGCAGACCGCCTGCGCGCGGCTGAACCGGCCGGAATTCATACGGCCGCTGCAGGACGCGCTTGAGCTTGCGCGCCGGGTACTGGGCTGCGAGGTGACCGGTGCTCCGTTGGGCGCTTGGACGCTGAACGGCATGAACTCGGCCCAGGTGCGCGCCGCCTCGCACGACCCGCGGCGCTACACCGGCGGCGGCCATGTGCTGCCCGATGCCGCGCAGGGCGAACTGCCCGCGCTGCTCAATCGGCTGCGCGCGTGTGTGCGCCGCGTGGAGGTGCAGGCGGTGGCCACCTTCGGCGGCAAGTCGGATACGCCTGAGCGGTGCGACCGGCTCGACCTGATCGAGGCGCTCAACCGGCTGTCCAGTTATTTCTATGTGCTGCAATTGCAGGCGATTTACGGGGAGGGAACTTAGGATGGATCGGGCGCTGATTGAGCAGACGGTGCGCGCGGTGCTCTCGCGGATGAGCGAGACGCGGGACGATGCTTCGGCTTCGCCGCCGATTGTGGTCGAGGCCTCGGCGCGGCATGTGCATCTGTCCGAGCGAGACTGCACGGCGCTGTTCGGACAGGCGCAGCCCACCGAGGTGCGCGCGATATCCCAGCCCGGCCAGTACCTGTCAAAGGAGCGCGTGCGGCTGGTCGGGCCGCGCGGCGTACTCGACAACGTGGCGGTGCTCGGCCCGGCGCGCTCGGCAACCCAGGTGGAGATATCGATGACCGACGCGCGCGCGCTGGGGGTGGACGCGCCGGTGCGGCTATCGGGTGATCTCGCGGGCGCGGCTCATGTGTTCATCCAGGCGGGCGAAGCGATGATCGAGGCGCAGGCCGCCATCGTGGCCGAGCGGCACTTGCACCTGCCGACCGCCGAGGCGCGCGCGTTGGGTCTCGGCGACCGGGAGATCGTGCGCGTACGGGTGCATGGCGCGCGGCCGCTGGTGCTCGAGGGCGTGGTGGTGCGCGCAACCGATCCGGCGGCGGCACGGCTGCACATCGACACCGACGAGGCCAATGCGGCGGGCGTGGGGCGCGACACCCTGTGCACGATCGAGCGCGGCGCGGGGGCGGCGATTGCGCCGGCCGCACCGGTGCAGATGCCTGAAAAGGCCGCGCCGGCTGTACAGGCGGCCTCGATTGAAGGCAAGCTGATTGCGGAGCACGACGCGCTGGCGCTGGTTCGCGAGGGCGCGAAGAAACTGGTGCTCCGGCCGGGCCAGCTGGTCACGCCGCTGGCGCGCGACGCGCTGCGCGCGGGCGGGGTCGAGCTGACCGATAAGGAGAATAAGGCATGAATGACGCGCTGACATTGCTCAAGCGAGGCGGCGTCGTGGGCGGCGGCGGGGCCGGCTTTCCCACCTGGAAGAAGCTGGAGGGGCAAGTTCCGCGGCTGCTGGTCAACGCGGCCGAGTGCGAGCCGCTGCTGAAAAGCGACCAATACCTGATGCTCACGCAGGCCGACGAGCTGATTCGCGGCGCGAGGCTGCTGCAGGGGATTTGCGGCGCGAACGAGCTTCTCATTGCGCTCAAGGCGCACTATGTGCCTCAAATTGCGGCGCTCGAGGCGGCGATCGCCCGAGCGGGCACGCCGGTCGCGCTCGTCAAGATGCCCACGGTGTACCCGGCGGGCGACGAGCAGGAAGTGGTGTATGCCGCGACCGGCGAAGCGATCCGGCCGCTTTCGCTGCCCAGTTCCGTCGGCTGCGTCGTGGTCAGCGTGTCCACCGCGATCAATGCGGCGCGCGCGCTGGACGGCATTCCGGTCACGCGGCGGCTGGTCACGGTGGCCGGCGAGGTCGCGCGTCCCGGGCTGTACGACGTGCCGGTGGGCATGAGCGTGGCCGCGGTGGTGCGCTCGGCGGGCGGGGCGACCGTGCCGGGCGCGCGGCTGATGCTCGGCGGGCCCATGATGGGCGCGCCGGTTAAGCCGGACGCCGACCCGGTGGTTGCCAAGACCTGCGGCGGCATCCTCGTGCTGGCGCCGGAGCACACGCTGATCCGGCGTGCCGAGCAGCCGCTCCATCAGATGAAGAACCGCGCCAAGGCGGCCTGCATCCAGTGCCGGATGTGTACCGACATGTGCCCGCGCTACCTGCTGGGTCAGCCGCTTGCGCCGCACCGCGTGATGCGCGCGTTCGCGATGGGGCAGCTGGAGCCGGCGGCGCTGCTCTGCGTCGAGTGCGGCATCTGCGAGTGGTACGCCTGCCCGATGGGTCTGTCGCCCAGGCGCGTGCAGGCGCAGATGAAGCCGCAGCTGCGCGAGCAGGGGGCGGCGCCCGATCGGGGCAGTTACCCGGCGCAGCGCGCGATGCACGCCTACCGCCAGGTGCCGAGCGCCCGGCTGATGGCACGGCTCGACGTTCGGCGCTACGACATGCCGGTGCCGGAGCACGTTACCGTGCTCTCGGCGGATGAGGTACGTGTGCCGCTCAAGCAGCACATCGGCGCGCCGTGCGTACCTTGCGTAGGCGTGGGCGACCGGGTGGAGGCGGGCCAGGCGGTCGGCCGGATGGCGGACGGCGCGCTGGGTGCGGACGTACACGCCCCAATCGGCGGCGTGGTGGTGGCGGTGGGCGCGGAGGTCGCGATCCGGGGGAGGGATAAAGCATGATTTCGCTGGGCCTTCTGGAACTGAACAGCATCGCGCAGGGGGTCGCGGCGGGCGACGCCATGCTCAAGGCGGCGGACGTTCAGCTGGTCCGCGCCGGGACGGTCTGCCCGGGCAAGTACACCGCGATCATCACTGGCGAGGTGGCGGCGGTCGCGGCCGCGATGGATGCCGGCCGGGTCCGCGCGGGCGAGGCACTCGTGGACGAGCTGGTCATCGCCAGCCTCGACCCGCAGGTGAAGGGCGCGCTGTCGGGCTGCGTGCCCGTGCCCGAGGCGGCGGCGCTGGGCGTGATGGAGTTCTTCTCAATCGCGGGCGCGGTGGTCGCGGCCGACCGCGCGGCCAAGGCGGCCGACGTGCGGCTGATCGAGGTGCGGCTGGGGCTGGGTATCGGCGGCAAGAGCTTTGTGTCGCTGACCGGCGAGGTGGCGGCGGTCGAGGCGGCGGTCGACGCCGGCATTTCGCCCTCCGCCGAGAAGGGCCTGCTCGTCGGCAGCTGCGTGATCCCCTCGCCGCGCGGGGAAATCTTCAATTCGATGTTATAGGAGAGAGGTACCAATGAAGCAGTTGATCTACGCCCACAGGGGCGCGTCGGGGTACGCGCCGGAGAACACGCTGGAGGCATTCGAACTGGCGGTGCGCCAAGGGGCCGACGGTATCGAGCTGGACGTGCATATGACGCGCGACGGCGAGTTGGTGGTGGCCCACGACGAGACGATCGACCGGGTGGCCGACGGCTCGGGCCTGATCTCCGAGATGACGCTCGCCGAGCTCAAGCGCTATAGCTTTGGCAAGGCCTGGCCGCTGTACAAGGACGCGCGCATCCCCACGCTGCGGGAGGTCTATGAATTGATCGCCCCGACCGCGCTCGCGGTCAACTGCGAGCTCAAGAACAGCTACATCGACTATCCGGGCCTCGAGAAAGCGGCGATCGACTTGGCCGCGCGGATGGGCCTTTCGGATCGGCTGATGTACTCGAGCTTCAACCACCACAGCCTTGTGCGCATCAAGCGGATGGACAAGAGCATCCGCTGCGGCATGCTGTACGAGGCCACGCTGATCGAGCCCTGGCAATACGCCGCGCGCCACGGCATGGACGCGCTGCACCCGCACTTCAGCGAGCTGCTGGTCGAGGGCGAGGCCGACCGGGCGCACGCGCTGGGGCTCGAGGTCAACGTGTGGACGCCGAACACCGAGCCGTTCATCCGGTTCGCGCTCGAGCGCGGCGCCGACACCGTCATCACCAACCACCCCGACCTGGCGCGCCGGGTGCTAAACGCCATGTAATTTGAAAAAACAACCAATGATTGATTGCTTTTTCGGCAAACCTGTGGTATAAGATAGTAGCGGCTTTCGCGACGAGCGGATGCCGGCATATGTTATGAGAGAGGAGGATGGCACATGTTGATGAATCGAATCTGCGGACTGAACTTGGCGTCCGGGGATAACTATGTCCTCAAGCTGGCTGCGTCTGCATTCGCGACCGCAGCGAATGTCTGTGGGACTGTCTGCGCATGCGCCATGCCTCTGCCTTTGAGACGCCTTTAGCGTTGATTCGCTACGGCCATCATAGCGGTGGGGCATCGGCCCCGCCGCTTTTTTCATCCTTTTTGAGAGGAATGATGGCCGTGTCTGCTTCGATTGGACAAAGAATACGCATACTGCGCACGCGGTGCGCGCTGTCGCAACGCGAGCTCGCCGAGAGGATGGGCGTGTCGCCGCAGGCGGTCTCGAAGTGGGAGACCGACCGGGCCTGTCCGGACATCGGCTTTCTGTGGTCGCTGTGCCGCCTGCTGCGCGTCACCACGGATACATTGCTGGCCCCGGAGTTTTCCGGAAAGGAGGGGGTGTAAATGACTGCCATTCAATCGTTTTTCAGGCGGATGCTCGCCGCCATGCGCGCGCGCCGCGCCACGAGGGCGACGGACTACTATAACGCGTACGAGCGGCGGCAAGTCGCCATGAGCCGGGAGCAAAACCTGACCACGGCCGCCATATACTTCAAGTGGAGTACGTTGCAGTAATGAGGAAAAACGGGATGCCGGGGTCGTATGCCCCCGGCATCGGGCGGTTCTGCGCACAGGCACCGCCCCGGCGCTTTGCGCTGCCCCGCCACAGAGGGGAATTGGCCCGTCGGCTTGCCCCTTTCTATTTTCCCTCTGTGCAGGTTTGCCCCGCAGGGAGTCCGCTACTCGTCTTGCCCTTTTTGCGCCTTCTCCCCATAGCGCTTCTTCACGCACTCATGGAGCAGGTATTCGATCTGGCCGTTGACCGAGCGGAACTCGTCCTCGGCCCAGGCGGCCAGCTTTTCGTAGAGCTCGGACGAGAGGCGCAGCGGCACTTGCTTTTTTCTGTCCGTTGGCGGTCTGGCGGCCGCAGCAGCCGCGCAATCCCGCGGATCTTTTTCCGCCCGGCTGCGTCGCTCGTCGCTTGACGCAGCGCTGCTACGTCTGCGCTCCGGCTCCTTGCCGGACGAAAGAACCTCTCGCAATCTTCCGCACCTCCTGTGGTCGTCAGACCATGGTTAATACAGCGATCCGCTGTTGACGACCGGCTGGGCTTCCTTGCTGCCGCACAGCACCACCAGCAGGTTTGATACCATGGCCGCCTTACGCTCGTCGTCGAGCGTCACGATCTCGTTTTCGCAGAGCTTCTGAAGCGCCATGTCCACCATGCCCACCGCACCCTCCACGATCAGCTTGCGCGCGTCGATGATGGCGCTGGCCTGCTGGCGCTGGAGCATGGCCGCGGCGATCTCGGGCGCGTAGGCCAGGTGGGTGATGCGGGTTTCCATGATCTCGAGCCCGGCGTCCATGACCTTCGATTGCAGCTCATCCTTGAGCTTGAGCGCCACCGCCTGGCTGGAACCGCGAAGCGACAGCTCGTCGGCGTCCTCGTCGTCGGACCAGATGTCGTAGGGGTACAGCCGCACGATGTTACGCAGCGAGCTGTCGGCCTGGATCGACAGGAACGAGAGGTAGTTGTCCACGTTGAACACCGCCTTGGCCGGGTTGACCACCCGCCAGATGACCACCACGCCGATCTCGATCGGGTTGCCCAGCTTGTCGTTGATCTTTTGCTTGTTGTTGTCGAGCGTCATCACCTTGAGCGATACCGCCCTGCCCGTGGCGGTGTCGGTGGGATCGGAGCTGTCGGTGCGACCGGTCGGCTTTTTCTGCTGCTCGACCCTGGCCGCGGCGGTCGCCGCCGCCAGCGAAGGCTTGGTGGGGTTGACGGCCGAGACAAACGGGTTCACGAAGTAGAAGCCCGGCCCGTACAGTGTGCCGTAGTACCGGCCGAACAGCGTGAGCACCAGCGCTTCGTTGGGCTTGAGAATCTTCAGCCCCGCGAACAGGAACGGACAGACCATAAAGCCCATCAGCACCGACGCGATAATCAGCAGCACGGCCGGGGCCGCGCCCGTGCCGGCGCTCTCGGCCTGCGCGGCCATGACAATGCCCAGGATAAACAGGGCGATGAAGACCAAGATGGCCGCGGTGTTGAGGGCGAGCACCGGCAAGCCGTTCCTGGCCTTGAGCACCTTCTGCTCGGAGAAGAGCTGCGCGTTGTCCATAAGGCACCTCCGAATATCGATTTGATATCAAAATGATATCAGAATGCCGCGGAAAAGTCAAGCGCCTAATTTTCGCGTGCTCTTCGCCGATATACGAGGTATAGAGTAAGCGGATATGTACCGCTAAGGATCGAGGGCATGACTATGAAGGTACATCTGGGCGATGCCTGGCGAGGCAGTTTCGCGCCTTTCAACATTGCCGGCGTTGATCCGGGCGTCGAGCTTGAGAAGGTAGGCGGCGTGTCCGCGCGCCCGAAAAAGGCCGAGGACGGCGATCGGGTCATAATTTCCTCGCAGGCGAGGTTAGGGGGGCTGCTGGATGGCATGACCAAGCAGAAGCAGCGCATTGCCGACCATAAACGTGCGCTGGTCAGCTGGACGCTCGAAAAAGGCGGCACACTGGATTCCATTCGGATCGAATTGGAAAATTACGACCAAATGGTCAGGGACATCGACGCGCAGATGGCCGATATACTGGCGCAAGGGATCAGGGAGCAGGCCGAAAAGCCGCAGCCAGAGCGTGACGACGAAAAGCCCAAGACCCTGGAAGAGGCGCAAAGCGAACGCCTCGCGGACATCACCACTACGTCCGCCGATTTGCAGCAGGCCGGGACACTCCATGCCCTGAAAAAGGACGCGGAAGGCAAGCTCCGTGTGCTCGCGTCGGAAGCCGCGCTCGATCGGGGACGCGGCGCGTCGGCGGCGGATGCGGCGACGCGGCTCAATGACGCCGAGCAGAAGGTCGAGGACCTGGCCGCCCAGTTGGCGGATAAGCTGGGCGATATAAACGAACGGCTTGAGCCCGGCGACCCCCGACACGCAAAGTCGGTGGACGGGCGGCGCGGGTTGGCGCTTCCGGCGGACGAGGCGGCCGATTCGGACAAAGCGTTGCAGGGATTGAACGAGGCGCATCCGAAGTTGAACGTCATGGCCGGCGGCGTCAACCCCGGCATGCGCTCGGATCGCTATCCCGAGAAGCTCGACGTGATGATCGCGCCGAACGTCTTAAAGAAGATGGCCATGGACCCCGCCGCCGCCGAGCGATACGAAAGGATGCTCTCCGACGCGCCCAAGTATGTGAAGTGGGCAGACGCGATGACCCGGGCCATCACCGGCAATGAGGTGAAGTACCGGCAGGTTTGGATCGACGAAAAGGGCAACATGGGCGCTTTCAATGCGTTCGGCCCGAGCAACCGGCGGCTGCGAACCGACGAGGCGATACGCAAGAAGGACGACGAAGCCTTTCAGGAGAAGATGGAGAAGGCGTGGGAGGAGCGCTTGGAATTTGAAAAGTGGATCCAAGACGAGGACGGCAAATTCTCCGTGGAGAAGATGGGCGAAATGGACATCAACCGGTTGCTGAACCTCACATTGCTGTGAGGGGTGTGGGCAACGACGAGGGGTGCGGGTGATTTTTGTCGACTATAGTCGATAGATCACCCGCACCCCTTGATTGTCCGGTATGGCCGAGCTCGGTTACGCCCCGAACACCGCCCGGGCCCGCCTCATGCGCTCGGCGATCGATACCTCGAACGGGCAGTTGGGCTCGCAGCGGCGGCACTCGATGCAGTCGCCGGCCTTGCGCGTAAGCGACAGATAGTGCTCGCGCACGCTGGCGGGCACCCGCTCGGATTGCTCAGCCAGATCGAGGAAGCGGTTGACGGCCGCGATGTCGATGTGCTTGGGGCAGGGCAGGCAGTGGTTGCAGTACATGCACTTGCCGCGCATCGAGAACTTGGGCGCGGCCTTAAGCGCCGCCGCGTAGTCGCGCTCGGCGTCCGATGCCGTCTCGTAGGCGACCGCCTCGGCGATCTCCTCGGGCGTCTTCGCGCCCAGCAGCACGCTGGCCACGGCCGGCCGCGTGAGCGCATAATGGATCAGCTGCGCGACGCTCATGGCTACGCCGAACGGCGAGCTCTCGGCCTTGAGCAGCGCGCCCGCCGCCAGCGTCTTCATCGATGTGATGCCCACGCCGCGCGTCTCGCACGCGCGGTACAGCGCCTCGCGGTCGGGGTCGAGCGAGAAGGCCTCCTGCCTTGAGTAGGTATCGGCCATGAACAGGTGGTCGAGGTCGGTGTCCGCCGGCGCGACGTCGTAGGCCGGATTGATCGAGAACATCAAGACATCCACCTCGCCCGACTCCACGATCCGGCGCGCGATCAGCGGATCGTGGGAACTGACGCCCACCGCGCGCGCCGCGCCCGAGTGCTTGAGCGCCTGCGCGTAGTCGAACAGCCCGCGCTCGCGCGACAGGCGCAGGTCCTCCTCGGTGTCGACGTAGTGCACCATCGCCACGTCCATATAGTCGGTATTCAATCGCTCAAGCAGGTCCTCATAAAACGCGTGGCACTGATCGATGTCGCGTGTGCGCGCGTATTGCCCGCCGATCCAGCCCGAGCCGATCTGCCCTTGGATGATTATGTCGCCCCTGCGCCCCTTGAGCGCGCGGCCCAAATCGCTTCGCACCTCGGGGTTGGACATAAAGATGTCGAGCACGTTGATGCCGGCGTCGAGCGCCGCGTGCACCGTGGCCTCGACCTGCGCGTAGGGCTTGCCCTCCAGATGCTCGCCGCCGAGCCCGACTTCGCTGACCGACAGGCCGCTGCGGCCCAGATTGCGGTATCGCATGGTTGCGTCCTCCTGCATTGGATTATTTACCAGGATTCTACCACAACCGGTTGGGGCAAGTGGCGGCGCGCAGCTCAGAGCGTGGTTCGTCTCTTTACTGGCAACAGCCGACATGATATAATGAAGGATACAATGGCAAACAGGAAATTGCAGGGTGGCCGCGTGCTGACATGGCAGGGGCTCAACGATGTATTTGCCAGATGGGTTGAAATCCTCAGGTTGAAAAACGATGGGGGATATTCGGCTCGAGCTATACGACGGGCTTAAGGGCCTTGGGTAGATATGATAAGGGGGCGTACGCCGATGACAGAACCCAGGCCCGGCATATACACGCATTTCAAGGGCGGGCGCTACGAGCTGCTCTATATCGCGCAGCACTCGGAGACGCGCGAAAAGGTGGCGGTCTACCGCGCGCTGTACGGCGAGGGCGGCGTGTGGGTGCGGCCGCTTGCGATGTGGGGCGAGACGGTCGTGCGGGACGGTGTGCGCTACCGGCGGTTCGCGCCCGAGGGCGAGGGCAACCGGATCGAGCCCGAAGCGCATGACGCGCCTGATATGGAAGCCGCGCTCGCAAAGCTGCGGGAGGTGTTCGGCTACGACGCGTTCCGCGAGGGGCAGGGGCCTCTCATCGAGGCGATGCTTGCCGGGCGCGACGCGCTGGGCGTGATGCCGACCGGGGCGGGCAAGTCGATCTGCTACCAGCTGCCGGCGCTGATGATGCCGGGCACGGCGCTGATCGTGTCGCCGCTGATCTCGCTGATGCAGGACCAGGTGGCGGCGCTGCTGGAGGCCGGGGTCAGCGCGGCCTACCTCAACAGCGCGCTGACAGCGCGCCAGTTCGAGCTGGCGCTGGATCGCGCGGCCGAGGGCCGGTACAAGGTGCTGTACGTCGCGCCTGAGCGGCTGCAAACCCCGCGCTTCCTGGCGGCGGCGCGGGCGATGGACATTTCGCTGATCGCGGTCGACGAGGCGCACTGCCTGTCTCAGTGGGGGCATGACTTTAGGCCCAGCTACTTGGGCATCCCGGACTTCATCGATCAACTGGGCGCGCGCCCGCCGGTGTGCGCGCTGACCGCCACCGCCACCGCGCGCGTGCGCGAGGACATTCTGCGGCTGCTCAGGCTGCGCGACCCGTTCGCGCTGACAACCGGGTTCAACCGGCCCAACCTGCGCTTCGAGGTGCATCAGCCCAAGCGCAGGGACCGCGCGCTGGCCTCGCTGATCGAGCGCTACGCGGGTAAGAGCGGCATCATCTACTGCGCCACGCGTAAGAACGTGGAAAAGGTGCACGAGCGGCTGGTGGCGATGGGCGTGCCGGCGGTGCGCTACCACGCGGGGCTCGGCGACGACGAGCGCAAGCAGGCCCAGGACGATTTCTCCCGCGACCGCGCGCGGGTGATCGTGGCGACCAACGCGTTCGGCATGGGCATCGACAAGTCGAACGTTTCGTTCGTGATCCACTACAACATGCCCGCGGACATCGAGCACTACTATCAGGAGGCCGGGCGGGCCGGGCGCGACGGCGAGAGCGCCGACTGCGTGCTGCTGTTCTCGCGCGCGGACATCGTGACGCAGCGGCTGCTGATCGACCAGTCGCGCGAGCTCGCCGGTGCGGGCAACGCCGAGGCCGCGGCCGCGCGCTCGGCGGCGCTCGGGCGATTGAACCGGATGGTGGACTATTGCGAGGGCCGGCGCTGTCTGCGCGCGGTCATCCTGGAATATTTCGGGGAAAAGGCGGCATGCGGCAACTGCTCGGTGTGCGCGCCGGGCGAAGCGCTGCAAGAAGCGCCCGCCAAGCGGGCGCGGGCCGGTTCACCCGCGCCGGGCGCGCGGACGGTCGGGGCGGATGACGATCCGATGTTTGAGCAGCTGCGCGCGCTCAGGCTGCGGCTCTCTTCCGTGCGCGGCGTGCCGCCCTACGTGGTCTTCCCCGATTCGACGCTGCGCGCGATGATTCAGCTGCGCCCGCGCACACCCGATGAAATGCTCGCCGTGCCCGGCGTAGGGCAGGCGAAGCTGGCGGCGTACGGGGAGGCGTTTTTGCGGGAGATCAACGGCCCCGCGTGAACGGTGAGGATTCTTAAGCGCGCATTTCTATGGTAACAGGGCAAAGCCCTTGAGCGGGGGTTACGCCAAGGGCTCCTCGCTCAATTCGCAATGGTCGCCCCGGCCCATCCGGGCTGAATGCCCGCTTGCGCATTGGGGTGCTCCGGCCCGTCATCGGCCGCTGGCCGCGCTCCCTACGCACCCCCTGGACCCCGCCAAAGGGCTGCGCCCTCTGAACGCCCATCGCCGCTTACGCGGGGAAATCTGCCCTGTCCTTCCCGCCCCTTCTCCTAAAAAATCGCTTCTACGAACGCCTGTGCGTCGAACGGCTCCAAATCATCCAGTTTCTCGCCCACGCCGATGTAGCGCACCGGCAGACCCATCTCGCTGCGGATCGCGATGGCGATGCCGCCCTTCGCGGTGCCGTCCAGCTTTGTCAGCACGATGCCGTCAAGATCCGCCACTTCCTTGAATACCTGCGCCTGCGCAAGCCCGTTCTGCCCGGTCGTCGCGTCGATCACCAGCAGCGACTTGATCTGGGCCTCCGGATACTCCCGTGCCGCCACGCGCGAAATCTTGCGGAGCTCTTCCATCAGGTGCGCCTTGTTGTGCAGCCGCCCCGCCGTGTCCACGATCAGCACGTCCGCGCCCCGCGCCTTCGCCGCTTGGATGCCGTCGAACACCACCGCCGCCGGGTCCGCCCCTTCCTTCTGCTTGACGATCGACACGCCCGCGCGCTCCGCCCAGATCGTCAGCTGGTCCGCCGCCGCCGCGCGGAAGGTGTCGCCCGCGCACAGTACCACGCGCCGCCCCACCGTCTTCATCCGCATGGCCAGCTTGCCGATCGAGGTGGTCTTGCCCACCCCGTTCACCCCGATCACCAGCAAGATCATCGGCGAAGCCAGCTTCATCGGCTCGCTGCCCATCACCTGCGCGAGAATCGTGCGCAGCGCCGAGCGCGCCTCCTCCGGGTCTCCGATCTTCTCGTCCTGGCATTGGGTGCGCAGCTGAGCGACCACCTTCTCCGTCGTCTTGACGCCCACGTCGGCCATGATTAAGATGTCGGTCAGGTCCTCGTAGAACTCGTCGTCGAGCGGCTTATACGGGCCCTTGGGCGGCTTATGGCTTTCCACCAACTCATCCATCCTGCCCGAGGCGCTGTCGCGCGCCGTGAACAGGTCTTTGAGCTTGTCAAACAGTCCCATCCGTCACCATCCTCCTTCCAGTCCGGTAAGCGCCGCTTCGTCCATCAGCGACCAGGTCAACGGCGTCAGCGCGGCATAGCCCGCCCGGACGAGCGCCTCGTCGCTGCCGGGCACCTCCTCGGCCTCCTCGGGCCAGGAGTTCAGCCAGTAGTGATCGCGCCCGAACGGCGAGGTCAGCTTCTCATAGCCGTTCACATAGCGCTTGCGCGACAGCTGCGCCGGGCGTACGCCCTTGACCTCGTCGAACGGCAGCGCGGGCACGTTCAGATTATACAGATGCGCCCGGTCGAGGCCGCGCGATTCCATATCCGCGATCACCCGACACGCCCACCGGGCCGCGTCGGCCACATATTCCATCTTGCGCTTCGAGCACAGCGATACCGCCAGCGCCGCGTGGTCCAGCACCAGCGCCTCCATTGCCGCCGCCACCGTGCCCGAGTACAGCGTGTCGGTGCCCAGATTCGGGCCGTGGTTGATGCCCGATACCACCAGGTCGATCGGCCCTTCCGCGAGGTTTAGCAGCCCCAGCCGTACGCAGTCGACCGGCGTGCCGCTGATTGCCCAGGCATCGATGTCATCGTAGTCGACGCGCGCGGCGTACAGCGGGTCGCGCATCGTGAGCGCGTGCCCGGATGCGCTTCGCTCGCGGTCGGGCGCGCAGACGGTCACGCGGTGCCCGGCGCTCCTGCAAGCCTCCGCCAGCGCGCGCAGGCCGGCGGCGTGGATGCCGTCGTCGTTTGAGAGTAAGATGTGCATGATGGGGTCCTTTCTATCCTCCCGTGCCGGCGGGGATGCCGGCAGGGGGACGCTGTTTTACGGATCGGGTACGGACTCGGCCCTGCGGGCCATCGGGGCAGGCGCGTCACATCGCCTGCGCCTCGCTCAGGCGCACCGACACCATCCTGGATACGCCCTTTTCCTCCATCGCCACGCCGTAGAGCGCGTCGCAGCGCTCCATGGTGCCCTTGCGGTGGGTGACGATGACGAACTGCGTCTTGCGCGAATACGCCTTCAAAAATTCCGCGTAGTTGTCAATGTTGGCGTCGTCGAGCGCGGCCTCGATTTCATCGAGGAAGCAGAACGGGGTGGGCTTGAGCCGCAGCATCGCGAACAGGATCGCGATCGCGGTCAGCGCGCGCTCGCCGCCCGACAGCAGCGACAGCATCGTAAGCTTCTTGCCCGGCGGCTGCGCCACTACGTCGATGCCGCAGCCCAGCGCGTCCTTGGGATCGGCCAGCCGCAACTCGGCCTGCCCGCCGCCGAACAGCTCGACGAAGGTCTGCTGGAAGTTATCGTTGAGCTTATAGAACTCGGCCTTGAACTGCGCCTCCATCCGTCGGCTCAAATCCTCGATGATGCCGTTCAGATCGAGCTCGGCCTTGATCAGGTCGTCGCGCTGCGTGTTCAGCTCGCCGAACCGCTCGACCGTCTCCCGGTACTCGTCGACCGCGGCCACGTTGACCGAGCCCATCGATTTGATCCGCGCGCGGATCTCCGCGATGCGCTTCTCCGATTCACCCAGCTTGAACCCCTCGTCGCGGAAGGCCGACGCGCCCTCGTAGCTCAGCTCGTAATCCTCCCACACCCGGTCGGTCAGCCCCTTGAGCTCGCCCTCGACCCGGCTCAATTGCAGTTCGCCCCGGTGGCTGCGATCGGTCAGCTCGTCGATGCGCGCGCGCACCCGGTCGAGCCCGTCGCCCGCCTGCTTGAGCGCGGCCTGCGCGCCGGTGCGCTGCTCCTCGATCGCCTGGAACCGGGCGCGGCGCCCGTTAAGCTCCGCCCTGAACTGGGCGAGGCCGCGCTCGTCCTCCTTGAGCTGCGCCTGATCGCGCTTAAACGCCAACCGCGCGGCCTCGAGCGCCTGCTCGCTGTCCATCAGCAGCTGCGCGGTGTCGCTCTTCTGGCGGCTCAGCCGCGCCTGATCGGCCATCTGCGCGTTCAGATCGCGCTCGCAGGCGGTCAGCTTCACCCGCCCGTCGGCGACCGCGCCGGACAGCCCGGCCACATCCGAGCGCAATTGCACGACCATGCGCGACAGCTCGACCGCCTGATCCTTCTGCGAGGCGTTCGCCTGCGATTCGCCCTCGGACCGGCCCTTAAGCGAGGACAGCTGATCCTCGACCGACTGGAGCTGCGCTTCGAGCTGCTCGCGCGCCTCGAGCGAGCGCTGCGCGCGGCCCTCGTGCGCGGAAAGCTCGCCCTGCGCGGCGGCGAGATGCGCCTCCTCGCGTGCGCAGGCGATCTCCTGCTGGTGCAGCCGCTCGAACAGCTCCGCGCGCTCGCGCTTGAGCTCGGCGCGCGCCTCGTCCTGCGCCTGCGCCTCCTCGCGCGTGGTCAGCAGTTCGACCTCGAGCCGCTGAAGTTGCTCGCGGTGTTCGCCGACCTCGCGCTCGCGCGAGAGCAGGCTGGTCACGCGCGACTGCACGCTGCCGCCGGTCATCGAGCCGCCGGGGTTCATCACGTCGCCCTCGAGCGTCACCAGCCGGAACGCGTGCCGGCCGGCGCGCATGATCGCGATGCCGCCCTTGAGGTCCTCGGCGATCACGGTGCGGCCCAGCAGGTTGTCCACCACGCCGCGGTACCTCTCGTCGCAGCCGATCAGCTCCGACGCCAGCCCCAGGCAGCCCGGCATCGTCAGCAGACGCCGCTCCTGGCCGTCGAGCAGCCGCCCGCGGATCGCCGACAGCGGCAGGAAGGTGGCGCGCCCGAGCCTGCCCGCCTTGAGGTATTCGATCAGCCGGGCCGCGTCTTCCTCGCGCTCGACGACGATGTGCTGCAGCGCGCCGCCCAGCGCCACGTCGATCGCGCGCTCGAGTCGCCTGGGCACCTGGATCAGCGAGGCCACGACGCCGTGTACGCCGCTGGACCCTGTGCGCCGCGCCTGCATCAGCACGTTCTTGACCGAGAACTGATAGCCCTCGTAGTCGCGCTGCATCTCCTCGAGCACCTTGAGCCGCGACGCCACATCCTGCCGCGCCCCGGTCAGCTGCGCCAGCCGTTCGTTCAGCTCCTCGCCGCGCTCGGCCAGCGCCTTGACGCGCTCCACCGCGTTCGCCGACAGCTGGTCGAGCTCGTCCTTGGCCGCGCGCTCCTCGGCCAGTCTTTCCTCGGCTTTCAGCACCGCGCGCAGCAGCAGCTCGCCCTGGTCGCCGCCCAGCGCCTCCTCGCGCGCCATCGACTCGATGCGGCTCATCAGCGCGTCGCGCATCGCGTCGAGCCGCGCCTGCTCGCTCTTGACGTCGCTCAACCGGTTCATCGTGTCGATGACCGCGGCCTTGAGCCGCTCGGACTCCTCCTCGCGCAGCGCAAGCGTCTGCTCGCGCGCGCGCAGTTCCTGCTCGGCCTGCGCCTGGGTGAGCTTGAGCGCGGCCAACCGCGCGCGGCCCGCCTCGATCTCGGCGGCCAGCTTGGAAAGCTGCGCCTCGATGCCGCCGCCGCCGCTGCGGGCCGCGGCCAGGTCGCCCTCGATGCGCGCCCGGTCGCGCTCGGTGGCCGCCATGCGCTCGCGGAGCACCGACGCCGCGCCCTCGCGCGCCTCCACCTCGCGGATCAGCCGCTGCACCTGCTCGCGCGCCTCGGCGGCGTCGGCCTCGAAGCCGGACAGCGCCGCCTGCTCGTCGTCGCGCCGCTGTCCCAGCATAAGCTTCTCGGCCTCGGCCTCCTCGAGCGCCGCGCTCGTCGCCTGCTGGGCGCAGGTCAGCTCCTCGATGCGCGCGCCGTAGCGCTCGGTGCGCACGAGGAACGCGTTGAGCTCAAGCCCCTTGAGTTCCTCGCGCAGCGCGAGGTACTCGCGCGCCGTCTCGCTCTGCGCGCGCAGCGGCTCCACGCGCGCTTCGAGCTCGCTCAGGATGTCTTCCACCCGGGTCAGGTTCAGCCGGGTGTTCTCCATGCGCTTCTGCGCCTCGGCGCGGCGCGCCTTGTATTTGACGATGCCGGCCGCCTCCTCGAAGATCTGGCGGCGGTCTTCCGACTTGACCGACAGGATCTCGTCGATGCGGCCCTGGCCGATCAACGAATAGCCCTCCTTGCCGATGCCGGTGTCGCGGAACAGCTCGACCACGTCGCGTAGGCGGCAGGGCGTCTTGTTGATCGCGTACTCGCTCTCGCCGCTGCGGTACACGCGCCGCGACACGCCCACCTCGCCAAAATCCAGCGGCAGCGCGCGGTCTTCGTTGTCAAATATCAGCACGACTTCGCAAAACGACAAGCGGCGGCGCTTTTCGGTACCGCCAAAAATGACATCCTCCATCTTGCCGCCGCGCAACGTCTTGGCGCTTTGTTCGCCGAGCACCCAGCGCACCGCGTCGGAGATGTTGGACTTTCCGCAGCCGTTGGGCCCCACGATGCCGGTGATGCCGTGCTCGAAGGTGATCTCCGTCCGGTCCGCGAACGATTTGAAGCCTTGGATTTCCAGTTTCTTTAACCGCAACGATGGAACCTCGTTCCTGTCCCCGAGGGAGTCTCATACGCAAGCCCCGGGAGGCTTGGAGGGCAGAGGCCCTCCATGTCCAATCATAGGTACCGGCTCTGCCGGTGCCTGTGAATTTTTCCCGGGGGCGCGCTTGCCCGCCCGACGAAAAATCAATCCTGATAGCCAAATTGCGCCCGACTCAATTCGCAATGGTCGCCCCACGCCCTTGGCGTGGCTGCTCGCGTGATACCCTCCGGCATCGCGTACTCATTGCTCTGGCGCCCTCCCGCGGGATTTTCAGCAATCCGGCCCCGGTTCCCCATTCCCCCGCATACGGCCGCAGCCCGATGCGAGGGAGCGCAGCGCGTCAATAGCCGCCTGCTGTTGCGCGGCGCGCTTGCTCTGGCCGCTGCCCTCGCCGATCACCTCGCCCTTAAGCAGCGCGCGCACGCGGAACACCGGCTGGTGCGCGGGGCCGCCCTGCTCGATCAATTCATACTCGGGCGAGGGGTCGCCCCGGTGCTGCAGCACCTCCTGCAGCCGCGACTTGGCGTCCAGCGCGTCGGGGTTGCCCTCGTCGGGCAGGTGCGCCTCCAGCATCCTGCCCACCAGCGCGAAGGCCGCGTCCATGCCGCCGTCCAGGTAGACCGCGGCCAGCACCGCCTCGCACACGTCCGACAAAATGGACGGCTTGTCCGCGCCGCCCGATTTTTCCTCGCCCGCCGACAATCTGATCAACGGCCCGACCGCCCACGCGCGCGCCACCTCGCCGAGCGTCTCCTCACGCACCAGCGCCGACCTCAGCCGCGTCAGATGCCCCTCGCCGAGCGCGGGGTAGCGCTCGTACAAGATACGGCTGGCCGACAGTTCGAGCACCGCGTCGCCCAAGAACTCCAGCCTCTGGTAGCTCGTGACGTTGTGATCGCCGCCGTAGGACGGGTGCGTCAGCGCGGTTTCCAGTAGCGCCCGGTCCCGGAAGGTGTAGCCGAGTTCGGCCTCGAGCGCCGCATAGCGGGACCGCTCGCGCTTCATCGATTGGCGGCGTGCTTCTCGAGGTAGTCCACGACGTCGCCCACCGTCCGGATCGTCGTCAGCGCGTCGTCCTCGACCACGATGTCAAACTCGCTCTCGAGGTCCATAATCAGGATCATGATGTTGGCGGAGTCCGCGCCCAGATCCTCGAGCAGGCGCGATTCGCGCTTTATCTTGTCGGCCTTGACCGGCAATTGGTTGGTGATCAGATTGACGACTTTTTCGTACACGGGTACTTCCTCCTCACAGGTTATCCTGGGTCATCCCTGCGACGCCCTCGGCGATCAGGTTTACCACATCCCCCATGATGATCGTGCGCGCCTGGCGTAAGGCGTTCATCATGGCGGTGGCGCTTGAACTGCCGTGCGCCTTAATCACCGCGCCTTGCAGGCCAAGCAGCGGCGCGCCGCCGTATTCCTCGTAACTCATCTTATCCTTGAAGGCGCGGAGCGTGGGCCCCAGCAGCAGCGCGCCCAGCTTGGCGCGCGCGCTCGACATCATCTCATCCTTGAGCATGCCCATCAGCGCCGACGACAAGCCCTCGGTATACTTGAGCAGCAAGTTGCCGTCGAAGCCGTCGGCCACCACCACGTCGCATGCGCCGAGCGGCACGTCGCGCGCCTCGACGTTGCCGCCGAAGCGGTAGACCTGCTGCGCGGACATCAGCTGATGGGCGTCTTTCGACAGCCGGTTGCCCTTCTCGGTCTCCGTGCCGATGTTGACCAGCCGCACGTCGGGCGATTCGACGCCCATCACGCGATTCATGTAGATCGAGCCCATCAGCCCGAACAGCGCCAGCACGCGCGGCAGGCAGTCGACGTTCGCGCCGCAGTCCAGCAGCAGGAACGGCTTCTTTCTGCCGGGTATGACCACGGCCAGCGCGGGGCGCTCGATGCCCGGGATGCGCCCGACGCGCAGGATGCCCCCCGCCAGCAGCGCGCCGGTCGAGCCGGCCGAAACCACGGCGTCGGCGCGGCCCTCCTTGACGGCCAGCATGGCCTTGACCATCGAAGAATTCACCTTGCGGCGGACCGCGTCGGTCGGCGAATCGTGCATGCCGATGACCTCCGGCGCGTCCACGACCTCGATCCGCTCGGCCACATCGCTTGCCGTCGCCAGCAACTCCTCGATCCGCGATGCGGGGCCGTAGAGCTGTACGCGCAAATCGGGAAAGCGCTTGAGCGCGAGGATCGCGCCCTGAACCGGCGCTTCCGGCGCGTGATCGCCCCCCATCGCGTCCACCGCGACCACGTATTCGGCCATCCGCTTCAGCCTCCTTTAAAAAACCGGCCCGACTGCCGATCAATTGATTATAGCAAAAAAACGCGGCGAAGGCAACAGGCGAACGGCGGTTTTACGGATCGGGGGAGCGGGGCTACGTTGGCGCCCGCCCGGCGGCGCAGGCCGTCGGCATCGGGCGCGCGGCGTTCAGTTTTCCGGCAAACCGCCGCGAAAGCGGGGCAAACGAACCATGAGCCGCTAAGGGCCTCCTAACCTACGGGAAGCTCCCTGCCCGCGCCCAGCAGGCACAGCAGCACTTCCTTAACCGGGATACCGGTGATGCGTTCGAGCGCACGGCGGTAGAGCGTAAGCTGCGCGCCGTAGCGCTTACTCATCGCGTCTTCATCGTCCAGCCGGTCGGTCTTGTAGTCGAGCAGCACCCACGCGCCGTCCTCGAGGAAACAGCAGTCCACCACGCCCTGCACCATCAGCTCGGCGTCGGAATCGACGAGCAGCGCCTCGCGCGCCGCCATCCGCAGGTTGAACGGCCATTCGCGGCGCACGGTCTCGGCCGCGAGCAGCCGCCGGCCAAGTTCCCGCCCGAAGAACCGGGCAATCGGTTCGGGGTCAACCGCCTCCCGCAGCACGCCGCGCTTTTCAAGCGCCTTCAATTGCCCGGTCAATTCGGCGCGTAACAAAGCGCCCTGCCGTGCCGCCAGCGCGCGCAGGTCGAGCGCGCTCATCGCCGCGTGGATCAGCGTGCCGCGCTCAAGCGCCGTGGCGTGCTCGCCGCTCAAAAAGCGCGGACGCCTAACCATCGGCGGCGCTTCGTGCGCGCCCTCGAGCGAACGCGAAAGCCCCGACACCGTCAGTTTGACCGGCAGGAACGCCTCGCCCTCGTGCGGGTAGCGCCACGAAAGCGCGTCGATCGCCGAGCGCACCTCGGCGGGCGTCGGCGGCGATTCCGCCTCATGCGCCCGGGCGGGACCCTCGGGGCGCACGCCCTCATGCCAAGTCACCTGAATCTCGGGCGCTTCGCCCATCTCCGGCAATGCGGGCACGATCATGTCGAGGAAGCTCTGCGGCGCAATCGGCGCGCGCCGGGCAGCCTCCCACCTGCGCCGCGCGGCGCCTAACGCGTCCTGGCTGCCCACCAGGATCAGCCGGTGCTGCGCGCGGGTGAGCAGCACGTACAGAATGCGCTTTTCCTCCTCGAGCGATTCGCGCTCGCCCGCCAGGCGAATCGCCCGCCGCGCGATGGTCTCGCGCCGGGTGGCGAGTGTCGGGTCGTGATGGTACAGCCCCGCGCCCAGCTGCCGGTGGGTCTTCAGCTCGCCCGCGTTCTGCCGGGCGCTGAGCGATCGGCCCAACTGGATTGCCAGCACGATCGGGAACTCGAGTCCCTTCGACTTGTGCGCGGTCATCAGCCGCACCACGTCGTCGCCCGCGCCCAGCGCGTGCGCGGCGGACAGGTCGCCGCCGGTGGCCGCCACCTCGGCCACATAGGACAGAAAGCCGGTCAGTCCGCCGCCCTGCGCCGCCTCGAAGTCGCTGGCATAGGCGCACAGCAGGTCGAGGTTGCCCTGGCGCGCAGCCCCGCCCGGCATGGCCCCGGCGTAGGCGTAGAACCCGGTCTCGCGCAGCAGCAGGTCCACGAACTCGCCGAGCGGCAGCGCACGGCTGAGCGCGCGCCAGCGGTCGAGGTCTTCTTCGAGCGCGCGCAGCTTGGCCGCCGTCTCGTCGCCGCGCGGCAGATACTCGATCATCGCGTCGCGGAACGAACCCTCGGGCCGGGCCGCGCGCACCTGGGCAAGCTCGGTGCTGGTGAGGCCCCCGATCGGCGAGCGCAGTACCGCGAGCAAGGGGTAGTCGCGCCGGCGGTTTTCGATGAGCTCGAGCAGCGAGAGCATGATGCGCACCTCGAGCGCGTCGAAATAGCCGCCGTCCACGTCGGCGTAGGCCGGGATGCCGGCCTCGCGCAGCATGCGCTCGCAGGCGGCGAGCGCCGAGCGGGTACGCGCGATCACCGCGATGTCGCGCGGGCGGACCGGGCGGCGAGCGTCCCCGGCGGGCAGTGTCTCCAGGAGCAGCGCGCGGATGCGCGCCGCGACCAGCGCCCCCTCGCGCTCGGCCTTGGAAAGTTCGGCCCGCTCGCTGTCTTCCTTCGAGTCCGGCGCGATCAGGTGCAGCTCGATCGGCGGCTCCGCGTCCGCGAACGCCGCGCCGGGGCGCAGCCGCGCCGCGTCGTCGTAGGGCGTCTCGGCGTCCGGGCCCGACATGGCGCGCTCGAATACCCGGTTGACCAGCGCGAGGATGCCCGGCCGCGAGCGGAAGTTGTGCGAAAGCGCGATCAGCCGCCCGCCCGCGCCCTTTCCGTAGCGGTGATATTTCTCGATGAACAGCGTGGGCTCGGCCTGACGGAAGCGGTAGATCGACTGCTTGACGTCGCCCACCATGAACAGGTTGCCCTCGCGCGCGACCTTGACGATCAGCGCCTCCTGCAGGTCGCTCACGTCCTGGTACTCGTCGACGAATACGTGGGAGAAGCGCGCGCGGATGGCCTCGCCCACGCCCGGATCGCCCAGCGCGCGCAGCGCGGCGTGCTCCAGATCGCTGAACGACAGCGCGGAGCGGTCGGCCTCGAGCGTTTGAAGCCGCTCGCCGAAGTCCAGCGTCAGCGCGCGCAGCGCCTCGAGCGCGTCGAGGCTGAGCCGCATGTCCTCGAGCGCGGATTCGAGCTCGGGCAGCAGCGCCTGGGCGCGTTCAATCGAGGCCTTGGCGTCCTTGCGCAGCGCCTTGACCTGCTCGCCCAGCGCGCGGCGCGCCTCGGCGTCGGGGTCATCCTCCTTGACGCGCAGCGGCGCGATCCGGGTTTGTTCGTATTCCATAAGCGCCCGGCGCAGCGCCTCGTAGTCAAGGCCGGGCAGCGCGGCGATCGCGCGGAGGTCGTCCTCGAGCGCCGGCGCGTAGACGCGCGGCCCGAGCGGCGACGCGGAAAGCTCAAGCGCGTACCCGATCAGCCCCTCGGCCTCGTCGAGCGCGACGCGCGCGCCCCCCAGCAGTTCATCGGCCCACAGCCGCGCGTCGCCCGCAGGCCAGGCGCGGCAGGCGTCGTCAAGCCACCGCTCCGGGTCGGGGCGCTCCTGGGCGAAGTGATAGAGATGTGCGATCATCGCGCCCAGCTGCTTGATGTCGCGCCCGAAATCGAGCGCGGCCACCAACTCGGGCCGTTCCTCGCAGGCGCGCTCGAGCGTTTCAGACAAGGCGCGCGCCTCGAGCTGGCGGGCCTCGGCGTCGTCGAGCACGCGAAAGCTGGGATCGACGAGCGCCGCCTCGAAGTGGGCGCGCAGCACGTCGATGCAAAATGCGTGGATCGTGGACACGCTGGCGCGCTCCACCCGCTCGAGCTGACGGCGGCAGCACGCGCTCGACGCCGCGCGCTCGTGTAGCGCGCCTGTCAGCCGCGCCTTCATTTCGGCGGCGGCGGCGCGCGAAAAGGTGATAATCAGCATCTGATCGACGTTCGCGCCCTCTTCGATCAGCGCCAGCACGCGCTCGACCAACACGCTGGTCTTGCCCGATCCGGCGGCGGCGGACAGCAGCAGGTTCTCGCCGCGCGCCTTGATCGCCCTTTGCTGGTCCGGCGTCCAGGGCATCGCTAGAACACCTGCTTGGGCATGCGTGCGTACAACGCGCGCACCTCGTCGACCGCCCGCATGGCCTCGGACGCGCCCGCGGCTTGCAGGGAGCAGGCGGCCGCGGCGATGCCGTCCGCGATCGCCTGGCGCAGATTGTCGCCCTTGTAGGCCGCGTGCAGCACGCCCGCGCAGAAGGCGTCGCCCGCGCCCACGGTGCCCACGATGAAGCCGTCGGGCAGGCGGAGGCTGGGCAATGCGACGTAGTCGCCGCGTTCGTCCAGGCCGAAGCCGCCCTCGGGCGCGTGGATGACCGCCCAGCGCTTGACGCCCATGGCCTTGAGGCGGCCCAGCACCTCAGGGACGCGGTCTATGAGCAAATGGTCGTTTTCATCGCGCAACTCGATGCCGACCGTGCGGCCCGACTCAATCTCGTTGACGATGAAGTAATCGGCGTACTTGAGCGCGGGCGGCACGAGCGTGGCGTAGCGGTCGCCGACCTCGCTGACCACATCGACCGAGGTCAAGATGCCGCGCGCCTGCACGTCGTGCAGGAGGCGCGCCATGCGCGTGCCGTATTCGGGATCGGGCGCGTCGAGCGCGTCGAGCAGCAGGATGTAGCCGACGTGGAACAGATCGCAGTCGAGGCGCTCGACGTCGACGTGCTGGCGGTCGAACGTACCATTCGCGCCGGCGTAGAAGAGAAACGAGCGCACGCGTGAGTCCTGCTCGGTGAGCACGTCGGTGAACGAGGTCTGGCCCTGGCGCAGCACCATGGAGGTATCGATGTTTCGGTAAGCGGCGAGTTGGCGGAGCACCTCGTCGCCCTCGCCGTCCTCACCGATCATGCCGATCAGCTTAACCGGCATGTCGGGGTCGAGCGCCGCCAGGTCGCGCCCGGTGTTGTTGACCGCGCCGCCGAGCGCGAAGGATTTTTGCTCGATGCGCACCAGCCCATGCCGTTCCGGAAAGCGGCTGATGATCTTGATGATGTCCAGTACCATATTGCCCGCTACCGCAATGCCCTTGCCCATGGTCTATCTTCCTCCGAATCCATTCATTCGATATGATTTTACAATGTTTTGCCGCTTCGCGCAAGTCCCCTTCCCGCGCGAGCCGTGGTTCGAACTTCAACACGAGCGAGCCGCGCTGATACGAGGTCATGTTGCGCCCCCAGTTGGTTGGCGGTGATCCATAAAAACGCGTCGCCCCGGCGCTCGAACCCCTGCTTCGAAATGGCGAAGGGGGGGTGGCGTCGCCCGAAGAAAGCACTGGGCATCCATTGCAGAGAAATTTTGTAACGCCTCTTGTGCGCGAAGGGATTTCACGCGCTTGTCCGACTACCTCTATGAATTTTCCCAAGGGATGAAAGGAGATGGTCGTATTGAGAGAAGTTCTGGCCGCGCGCCATATTGAGAAGCGCTTTGGCGCGTTTGTGGCGCTCGACGATGTAGATTTTGTTTTGGAGGAAGGGGAGGTTTGCGGCCTGATCGGTGAAAACGGCGCCGGGAAGACGACGCTGTTGCGCGTACTGCTCGGCTTGATGAAGCCGACAACCGGCGCTGTGACGCGCTACACCGCGAAATCATATGTGGGCTACATGCCGCAATGCTGCCGCTTCGATGGACGTCTGAATGTCGAACTGACGATTCGCTTTTTTTCTTGTATTCGGAAGACTTCGCCGGAACAAAGCCTTGCGCTTTGTGGTACACTAGCGCTGGAACGCAGCAAACCGGTCGGGATGTTGTCGCCGGGCCAGCAGAAGAAGCTGCAGATGATCCTGGCGATGATGGGCGATCCGGAGATGTATGTCCTCGACGAGCCGACCGCAGGGCTCGATCCCGGCGCTGCAAGGGAGATGGGCGAGATCATTCGCGATCTGAAGTCCCGTAGAAAGAGCGTTCTCATTTCCTCCCACATCCTGCAGGACATGAACGACACCTGTACGGAAGTGGCAATCCTGAGCCGTGGGAAGCTCCGCTGTCATGAACGGCTTGCGAGCAGTTATTGGATCAAAACCTCGCCGGTTTCTCGGCTGGCGATGTCCGAGCTTGGCGATATGTTTCCGGTAACTGCCAACGAAACAGGCACCGTTTTGCACATGCGATCGGACGATTCAAAGGTTCCGGACCTTGTCCGCGCGCTGGTAGCGCGGGAAGTGGATGTGCTGGAAGTATCCCCGGGCGGCATCCGGAACCTCGTTCAGGATGTACTGGGCTGGGAAGGAGGGGTTCCACATGCGGCAGACGCTGTATAGGCTCACAGTGCGCGAGGTGAAACGGGCGCTGAACGTGCGCTCGATCAGTATCTGGACGATCATGGCGGCTATGTGCGTCTACTTCTTTTTCGCTTCCGCCGGGTGGCACAAGTTGAGCACGGAGAACCGGCTGGACTTCATGTCGCTTTTCATACCGCAGCTGATCTTTGGCGCGTGGGCGGCGCTTACCGTATTCTATGACCTGATGAGCGCGGACCGGGAGCATAACGTGCTGGATATGTTGTTGACCTCCGGCGTGACGAAAAGCGAAGTCTTTATTTCCAAAACTCTAGCCGCGTGTGCCGCCGCGCTGTTCATGACGTTTCTCTATCTTCTGCCCGTCGCCGTGATCGTCGCCGGTATGACCGGAACGCTTGCTCATCTGGGCGCCATCCTCCGGTATGCGCTGCCGCTTTGGGGCTACATCATGGTGCATGCCTCGCTCGGCTTTCTGATCTCTGTGCTGGCGCGCTCGTCGAAAGCGGCGCTTATCTGGAGCATGGCGGCGGGCCTGTTCCTCATGCCGCGGTTCTATGTGATGCTGCTGGAGGCCGTTGGCGGGCTTGTGCATCTGGCGGACCGGACAATCGATGCCCTGAGCCTCCTCTCTCCGGGCGTTCTCATGAACGCGCTGGCGGATCCATCCGATGCGGCGAGGTTTCGTCAGGCGCTGATCGGATTTGCCGCGGGCAGCCTTGGGGCGCTGCTCATCGCTTTCCGATCGTTTCTCCGGCAGGACGAACTGAACTATGGCGGATAAAGGGGTGTTGAATCATGAAGAAATTGATGGCGGTTTCTCTCTTGCTTGTTCTTTCCATTTCGATGCCGCTCCTGCTGACTGGCTGCGAGGACGATACGGTCGCGAAGCACATCATCTCAAACGAGTCCTACGCTACCGCCGATGAGATCGAAACAGCCGTACAGCCGGAAACGCTAAAGGCAGGGAAGACTGTCTATGCAAGCATATCCTTCATCGAATCGCCCATTGGGATGAAGTATGCCGTGGAGTGGCTGCTTGACGGCCAACGGGTCTATGCCGAAGAGAAGGAAATGGTCACCGACAAGCGGGGGATCATCGTATATGAACTGCCGGGCGACAAGGCGGCCGCCGGTCAGCTGACACTGCGGGTTCTCTATAAAGACAAGCTCGTTTTCAGCAAAGAGCTGCCCATCAAGTAACCGCACGATTTGGCCCGGTCCCATGCGCTTCCAAGGACCATGTGATAAAAGAGGTGCCGATGGAAAACAGCGGCGAACGGTTTCTCACAATCTATCAGGCCTATGTGGACGAAATCTACGCATATCTGCTCTCTCGCAGCGGGCTGGAGCCGCAGACGGCGGAGGATTTGACGCAGGAGACATTTGTGGCGGTTTTTCAGGGATTGAACCGCTTTCGCGGGCTGTGTTCCGTGCGCACGTGGGTCTATCGGATTGCGAAAAACAAGCTCACGGACTTCTACCGGGGAAGGTATAAAAAGGCTATGGAATCCATGAGCCTTGACGACGAGCGCGCGGCGGACATTTCGGACGGGCAGGCGGACATGGACAGACTGCTTGCAAACCTTCATGAAAGCCGCCGGGTCGCGGACTCCATGCGCGCGCTCCCGGAGCACTACCGCCTGACGCTGGTGCTGAAGTACGTGGAGGAACTAAGCGTGAGAGAGATTGCGCGCCTTGCGCAAAAGAACGAAAAGAGCGTGGAGAACACGCTGCGGCGGGCGAAGGCCGCGTTCGCCAGGCGCTATCTCGCGCTCGATGAGGAGGACAGAGGGTATGAAGCGGACTGAGGACAGATGGTTCGGGGAAGCCCTGCGCGGTGCGGAGCGGGAGGCGCGGCTTTCCCAAGCGCAAAAGGAAAAGATGCTTGCCCGCGTCGTCAACACCTCCATGCCCGGCAAACCCCTTTGGCGGGAACGCGTGGAGAATCTGGTTGCGGTTTACCCGTGGCGCTTGGCGTTCGGCCTCTCCGCGATCCAGGCGGTGCTGGGGACGCTGATTTGGGGGACCAAGTACACGAGCCTTCTGATCGGCTTCATGATAGGGGGATAGTATGCGCGATTTTCTTGACGCCCTGAACCGTCCGGCCGACGCGTTCCGCAGGCAAAACCGGTCGCTGGCGTGGGGGCTTGTCGCCGCGACCATTCTGGCCATCACAGTTCTCGATCCGCTTCTGGGTTTATGGATCAACGGCTTTCAGAAAGCGGTTCTCAGCGCGGACACGCTCAGGCTCATCGTATCCGGCATCGCGAGCTACGCGGCGATGTGCGCGGGCCTGTACCTCGTCTGCCGGGCGCTGGGCAGCGCGACGCCGTTCAGGGTATTCTTGAACACATGGGGACTGACCTACCTTCCCACGCTTGCCTGCGCCATTGCGGTGGGCTTTGTGGAGAACCTTTTCTTCCTTTTCTGGGGGAACGCGCTGCTTGGCATGGCCGTCAATCATTTGTTCGGCGGGGTTCTGATCTGGAAAACCATACTCTATATCATTTTCCTTCGCGATGTGGCCGGCTTGCGAAAAACGCAATTGTGGGCGGCCTTTATCATGTGCGGCATGTTGGTGCTTATCCTGGCCTTCGCCGATATGGCTGTTGGACTGAAAACGCCCGTACTATAGGGACCGCTCTGCTAATCATGAGCCTGCCCTGCGCCGACTTGAATCACGGTGTCTCTCAATACCCTCGGTAGCTTCACAGCAGCCGAGAGGCTTTCTTTGACCACGCTGCCAGGTAATAACGAGATGGAAAAACCCGCCGAAGCGGGTCAGACCGCTGACAAAGTCAGCGTACTTGGTCGGCTGTGACGGAGTGAATTGAATGAAATAACGCAGCGGGGTGGGACAGGCGGGACGGGGGGAACGTTGGGGTTCCACCCCAAACCCCGCTCAAGGGCCTTGCCCTTGAATCCCATCAGTCGCCACGCGGGAACGGCCCTTCCCCTTCATCAATCCGCGTTCCGTATCGCCGCCAGCGAACTCAACCCCATCGCGCGCTGCGCAGGGTAGAGCCCCGACAGGATCGACACGCCCACGACGCCCGCCCAGGTGCCCAGCGACAGCGTGGGCGGGATCACCGAGGTCGAGCTGCCCTCCGTGAACAGCGCGGTGTTCGACATCACCGACGCCACCATCTGCTGCAGCCACTCCACATTGTTCAGCGCGTACGACAGAGCGTATGACAGCAACAGCCCCAGCCCGCCGCCGAACAGCCCGATGAACGCCGCCTCCGACAAAAACATCATCCGGATGTTGCCGAGCTTGCAGCCCAGCACCTTCATCACGCCGATCTCGCGCGTGCGCTCATAGATCGACATCATCATCGTGTTCGCGATCGACAGCGCCGCCACCGCCATCGATACCGCGCCGATAAAGCCCAGGAACCCCTGCACCGTCGCGATCTGGTCCTGCATCGACTTCACCCACATCAGCGGGTTGTCGGGCTGCACGCCCATCTCGGTCAGCTCCTTGACCACGGCCTCCACGTCGTCCACCGTCTTCGCCAGCACGTGAACCTGCTCATAGGTCTTATAGTCCGGCATGTCCATTTCCTTGAACAGCGCGCGATTGTCGCGCTGAAGCTTGCGCAGCCAGTTCAGATTGACCACCGCGTAGTAGCCAAACGTGTTGAAGTTGGGGTCGCGGTAGTCGGCCTTGATCGTGCCCACCATCTTGGCTTTGTAGTCCTTGGTGTATTTGATCGGGTCGCCCTTCGCGTCGGTCTTTTCGATGTCTTCCCAGCGCAACTGCAACGTGTAAGGCGCTTGCAGCCAGTTGACCTTGGGCAGCGGCAGTTCCTTTCCCTGCTCCATGTACGACCAGATGTCCACCGAGTCCCTGGGCTTCTTGGGGTTCTTGAACTCCATCATCATCGCCTCCGACAGGATGAACTCCATCTTGTCGAGCGAGCCGCTCAGGTGGCGGCCTTCCTTGAGCTTCACGAACTTTGCGAAGTCCTGCGGGCTGACCGCGACCAGCGGCACCGAGACTTCCAGCTTGCCGGTGCCGATCACGAACTCCATGCGCGACCAGACGTAGATCACCGGCGTGACCGCGGCCACCCCCGGAATGTGCCTGAACCGCGACACCACCTGGTCGTTGAGCTTGGTGATCCGGGGCCGCGCCGCGCCGCCGCTGTTGTCTCCTTCCACGTCGCGCCCGCCCCAGTGCGGGA
This sequence comes from Anaerozeibacter quisquiliarum, assembly GCF_051162045.1. Lineage (NCBI taxonomy): Bacteria > Bacillati > Bacillota > Clostridia > Eubacteriales > Anaerozeibacteraceae > Anaerozeibacter > Anaerozeibacter quisquiliarum. Next base: position 4,431 of record NZ_JBISDI010000014.1, on the reverse strand, counting down.
ACACCGTGATCTGGCGCAGGTTGGTCATCTCCTCGAGCTGCTTCATCTGCGTGGCCTGCGCGCCATAGCCGAGCGAGATCGTGACCACGATCGCCATCGTGCCGATCACCACGCCCAACATGGTCAGCGCCGAGCGCAGTTTGCGCCGGCGCAGGTTGTTGAGCGACCAGGCCAGGATGTCAATCCATCTCATCGTCTTCCAGTGCGCGCATGCGCTTGCGCCGCGCGCTTACCCCGATCATGATGATGATGAAGGCGACCAGCGCGCCCGCTCCCGCGTAGATCTGCCAGGGCAGCATGCCCAATATGGCCATCGTCGATGGCCTTTCCGGCTCCGGCGTCACCTCGGGGCCGCCGTATGGGTCGCCTTCGAGCTCCATGTCCATGGGGTCGGTCGAACTGGCGGCGAAGGTGATCGACTGCTTGTCCTGCGATTCCTTGCCGTCCACGGTCTCGTAGGTCACCACCAGGTCCACCTTGTACTCGCCCGCCTCGTGCGGGGTCATCTTGAGCTGGGCCACCTTCATGCCGCCCGGCTCCATCTTGCCGATGAAGTAGGACGTGCCGGGCGACAGCTTCGCGGGATCCTCGGGCACCGCGCGCACCGTGACGTTGTGCAGGTCGGTCTTACCCAGGTTGAACACGCCCATCTCCACTTCGTACTCGTCGTCGATTACGACCTCGCCCGTGGGCAACACCGGGGCGTCCAGCTGGATGCGCTGCACCTGCTCGACGTTGACCGTCGCCGACAGCGCCGCGGTCAGCGCGTCGAGCTTTTTGTCCTGGAAATCGACCGCCACGTCCAGCTTGACCGCGCTCATCTCCAGGTCGGGCTTGGCCTTGACGTGCAGCCGCACCGGGTAGTCGGCGCCGGCGTCGATGCGGTCGATGTATTCGATGTTCGCGCCCGACACCGGCTGCAGCGCGTCCTCCGCGCTGGTGTAGGTCAGCTGAAGGTTGCGCAGGTACATCTGCTCCGAGGTATTGGCCAGCGTCAGCACGATGTCGAACGCCTCGCCCGCCTTGGGCAGGGCCGGCTCGGTGTGCACCGCCTTAAGGATCAGCCGCGCCACCGGCAGTTGCTTGCCGCCGCCGCCGCCACCACCGCCGCCGCCGCCACCGCCCGACATCCGGGCCGCCTTGACCGGCAGCAGCGCGGTCAGCGTCTCGGCGCTCGGGTACAGCGCCTTGAGCGCGGGGACCTTGGACAGCGGCATCTGCAGGAAGTAGCTGCCCTTGGCGACGCCGCTCGCCACCGTGTGCGAGCCCAGCGCGAATACCAGCGTGCCGTCCTCGGCCTTGGTCAGAGCGCTCGCGGCCACCACGCCCGACTGGGTGAAGAACTTGCCTTCCTTCCGCTTCGCGTTCAGCGCTTGGCCCAGCAGGTCGAGCGTCATGCCCCCCTTGAGGTCGGACGCGGCGGCCGACAGCGTGTCCGCGTACTCCGACAGCGCGCTGGGCACATTGCCCGCGAGGATGGCGTCGAGATTTGTATTGACAAGGCTGTGGATGCGGCCGAAGTAGCCGTCGCCGAGCGCGTGGTGATCCAGGATCAGCGCGGTGATTAGCTGCGCCGCGGTGACCGACACCTCGGACGCCTGGCCCGCGTACAGCGTCTCGCCCTCGGACTTGGGCAGCGGGATCGTGCGGTGCCGCGGTTCGGGCGTGGGCTCGGGCGCGGGCGTGGGCTCGGGCAGCTCGGCGATCAGGTCGGAGGTCTTAAAATAGCCGGTCCGGCCGTCGTAGACGGCCTTCGACCACTTCTTGCCCGGATCGATCACCTCGACCATCTCGTGCTTGGGCACCTTGACCGCGCCCTTCGAGCTGGCCTTCTTGCCCTTGTACAGATAGGTATTCTTCTTGGTGTACATGGTCTTGCCCTCGACGGGCGGGGGCGTGGGCGTGGGCTCTTCCTGTTCCTTCGGGGTCGGCTCGGCATTTTCGACCGGCTCGGCCTGGGAGGCGGCCTCTGCTTGGGGGGCGGCCTCTGCCCATGCGAGGTGCGCGCTCAACGCGCCGATTGTGACCAGCGCGCACAGCACGAGCGCGAGGAATAACTTTTGTCTCTTCATAATCGCGAGGAACCTCCGGCAGTTTTTCAAATATCCCTATCGCCTGGCGTATGCCTCGGCCATCTCATCATCGGTCAATTCCACCACGCTGCCATCCTCGAGTGTGCGCACCAACGCGATCTCTTTCGGGTGTTCGTTGACCGAATCTTCGAGCACGCGCCCGTCGAGCAGCTTGATTACGCGGTCGGCGTACTGCGCCATTTCGGGGTCGTGCGTGACCATAATCAGCGTGGTCGAGCGCTCGCGGCAGATTAAGCGGATCAGCCGCAGCACCTCGCGCGAGGTCTTGAGGTCGAGGTTGCCCGTGGGCTCGTCGGCGAACAGGATCTTGGGCGCGGTCACGAGCGCGCGCGCAATGCCCACCCGCTGCTGCTGGCCGCCCGACATCTGGCTGGGTTTGTGGTTCATGTGTGATTTTAGACCCACCGCGCCCAGCATCTGGCGCGCCTTCTTCTGGCGGACCGGCCGCGAGATGCCCTTGTACATCAGCGGCATGGCCACGTTGTCGAGCGCCGTGTGCATGGCGAACAGGTTGAACGACTGGAACACGAAGCCCACGTTGCGCAGCCGGAAATCGACTAGCTCGCCCTCGCTCAGCCGCTCGATCTGCTTTCCCGCCACCCGGATACGGCCCTTGGTGGGCCGCTCGAGCCCGGCGATCATGTTGAGCAGCGTGCTCTTGCCCGAGCCCGATCGCCCGATGATGCAGCAAAACTCGCCCGGCTTGATCGAAAGCGACACGCCGTCGAGCGCCCGCAGTTTCGTCGAGCCGATGGCGTACACCTTGCTCACGTCGCTGAGTGCGATGACGCTCTCCAATGCCTCGGGCAAGTCGATCCCCCCTCATGACAGCTAACAACTCGGGATTGCATGAAAGTATACCATAATTTCGGCCCCATGCCAATTGTTTGACGCCTGAGGGAAAATAATGGTTGCACGCGGGGCGAGCGTTTAACCCACGCCAAACGGAACCGCGGCTGTGTGACCCGCGGGGGCCACCACCCCGCCTGCGGGCACCCCTCCCAGGAGGGGAATAGGCAGGTGACCATTCCCCTCCCAGGAGGGGTGGCGCGGAGCGACGGGGTGGTGAGCCTGTCGGCAGAACTCGAGAAAGCGGGTACGAGGACCTGGGTTGCGCCCCGCGGGGGCCACCACCCCGCCCGCGGGCACCCCTCCCAGGAGGGGTGGCGCGGAGCGACGGGGTGGTGAGCCTGTCGGCAGAACTCGAGAAAGCGGGTACGAAGACTTGGGCTACGCCCCGCGGGGGCCACCACCCCGCCTGCGGGCACCCCTCCCAGGAGGGGAATGGAGAGGGCCGCCCTGTTTGCCGCGTGCCCGCCCTCCAGCGGGAGGGAATGGGGAGGGTCGCAACCCTCCCCTCGCGATGCGCCCGCCCGACTCAATTCGCGATCGTCACCCCGGTCCTCCGGGGTCGGATGCGCGTGACCGGCTAGGCCCACTCGCGCCTGAGTACGCCCATCACCAGCAGGTCCTCGTACTTCCCGTCCCGGTACAGCGCCTCGCGCAGCCGGCCCTCGTGCCGAAGGCCCAGTTTCTCGTACATCCGGATCGCGCGCAGGTTGTCGGCGTGTACGTTGAGCCACAAGCGGTTGAGGTTCATCTGATTGAACGCGAAGCCGATCAGCAATTTCCCGGCCTCATAGCCGTAACCCTTGCCGATGTGCTCTTTTTTGAGCACGAACGCAAGCTCGGCCTTGCGCGCGACCGTGTCCACCATCATCAGGTTGCACTGGCCGAGGTAGGCAAGCGTATCGCGCTCGGCGATCACGAAGTTCGCGCCCGAGCCGCCGTCCAGGATGTTTTTCAAATACTGTTCGGTCTGCTCCATGGTATGCGGCTTCATGAACGTGCCGCTCAGGTGGCGCGTGATGTCCGCATCGCACACCCAACTGCGGATGTCCGTAAGATCTTCCCACCTAAACTCGCGCAGCGTCACGCGCTCGCCGATCACCCTGCCCATCTTCATACCTCCATCAGAATTGATTGCGCACATCCGCGCTCTTGCGCTTCTTGCCGCTGTCGTCCAGGTATTCGATCTCCAGCCGCTCAAAGTCGACCGCCTCGACGAAGTGCTCGGGCAAAAACGCCGTGCGCCGGAAGTCCCGCCACTCGCGCTCGTGCTTGTTCAGCCACATTGGCACGGGCAAATCGAGCACACCCAGCGCCCCCTCGAGCGCTTTGTGCGCCTCGCCCCACGCGCTGGGCACCGCCTCCTGCAGGTCAATCCTCTGCCGCCGAATCACGCGAACCCATAATCTGGCCATGCGGTCGCTCCTTTTTCTTGTCATTATAACACCGACCCGCGCGTGCGTCAAAACAAAGCCGGGCGCCGGGGATA